>NZ_JAWNEI010000014.1:0-103127 GCF_034107425.1 Enterobacter sp. 148H3
GCGCGGTGGTCCCACCTGACCCCATGCCGAACTCAGAAGTGAAACGCCGTAGCGCCGATGGTAGTGTGGGGTCTCCCCATGTGAGAGTAGGGAACTGCCAGGCATCAAACATAAGAACCCCGTACCGAAAGGTGCGGGGTTTTTTGCTTTGTGCTCAGAAAAAACCGGTGTCGCTGCACTTGCCGGATCTACGGGTTTAGTAGGCCCGATAAGGTAAAGCTGCAAATTGGCAATACAGACCGCACGATCCCACGACAAAGAGAAACAAGAATACAAAGAAGGGATTTATAAACGCAGAAAAGCAAAAACCCAGCCATAGGCTGGGTTCTTTAAATAGTGGTGCCCGGACTCGGAATCGAACCAAGGACACGGGGATTTTCAATCCCCTGCTCTACCGACTGAGCTATCCGGGCAACGGAGCGCATTAAACCGCAATCACGCGCTATCGTCAACATTATTTCGGGAAAAGCTGTTCAACTGCTTAAGTTTACGGCAATCTGCCCGCTTTCGCCGCGAAAATGCACAAATCTTCCAGACAGAACCAGTGTAATACGGCAATGCTGATAGTAAGAGGAGGGCAGTAATGGTGAATGACTGGCTTGAACTGCGTCAGCATGCAGATACGGGTATTGAGACGATTAAAGCGCATTTCGAAGGGCATGCATTTGATCCGCACTGGCACGATAGCTACCTGGTAGGGATAACCCTCTCCGGCACGCAGCAGTTTCACTGCCGCCGTGAGCGTCATCGCAGCCAGCCGGGCGACGCTTTCCTCCTCGAGCCTGGTGAAATCCACGACGGAGATGCGCCTGTAGAGGGTGGTTTTACCTATCTGACCTTCTATCTTGATGAGCGCTGGCTTATCCGTGCGCTACAGGGGCTTTACGAATCTACTCCCGGGAGTTATTCACTCCACTTTGCCCAAACGCTGACGCGGGAGCCGCAGCTGGTGCGCGCTATCGGCGAGACATTTTCCACCCTGCATAATAATGAGTTGAAGATCGTTCAGCAGAGCGCAATGGATAATCTGCTCTCCCGGATCACCGCCCAATGCCACTGGCGTAAAAAGCTGCCGTCGCAGTTACAAAGTGCTGCCGTGGCGTACCGTGCGCGCGACTATCTCTATGCTCATATCGGCGAGAACGTAGGGCTATCAGACCTTGCGCGCGAGACGGGCACCGATCGCTTCACCCTGACGCGCTGTTTTAAGCGCGAGTTCAACCTGGCGCCTCACGCATGGCTTATTCAACTGCGTCTGGCAAAGGCCCGACAGCTGCTTGCGTGTGGCGACCAGCCTGTTGATGTGGCTGCGGCAGTGGGATTTGCCGATCAAAGCCATCTGGGGCGCTGGTTTCAGCGGGCTTACCGTATCTCTCCTGCACACTACCGCCGGTTGTGCACAAATCTTCCAGACGTTTCCAAAAAATAGCCGCACATTCATGGCTCTAATAAAAAAGGAGCCACCTGTGAGTTTGATACCCTTTCTGTTGTTCGCCTTTGTCGCCTCCATTACGCCGGGGCCAACCAATATTCTGGTGCTGATGAACAGCCAGCGCTTTGGCGTTAAAAATACCGTACCAGCTATTCTGAGCGGGTGTATCGCGGCCAGTGCGATTGTGCTGATATCAGGCGCCGGCGCAGGGGAAGTGCTGCGTCAGTATCCTCTAATACGTCAGCTCATGAGCTGGACAGGCGTGCTGTGGCTAAGCTGGATGAGCTGGCAGCTGTTTCGCGCCCCGGCCGCTCGTCTCTGCGCTGAGAACCATATCCAATTTACCGCTAAGGCGGCTGCACTGCTGCAGATCGTGAACCCTAAAACCTGGATGATGGCGCTGGCCGTCGTCAGTCTGTTTGCGCCTGCTGGCGATCATGCATTGCGAGATATTGCGCTAATGGCGCTATGGTTTCTGCTGATCTCAATAGCCTGTTTGATGTGCTGGGCGTGGCTGGGTAAAGCGGTGAACCGAATTTTTCGCACCACCGTAGCGATGGTGCGGTTTCAACGCCTGATGGCGCTGTGTCTTATCGTCTCTTCCTGGGCTGGCATGCTGGCTTAGGTCAGCGCTCCGCCCATACGGCACTGAGCAAAGCGCAGAATATCTTCCGCCAGGCGGTGCGCTGTATCCACATCGGCCTGGCTACGGTTTACCAGCATGCGGCTGAGGCAACCTTCCAGCACCAGTTCCATCTGCTTCGCCACCATCGCCGGATCGTCGACTTCCAGGGTGGTTAACAGCTCATGGGTGAAGTCATGAGCCGCCCGTTTTTGCTGATCTGCTAACTGGTGGATAGGATGCCCAGGGTCGGGAAAATAAGTGCAGGCGGCGATAAACAGACAACCCGGGTACCGGTTGTTGCTGACACATTCCGTCAGGGCGGTATAGCGCGCCAGCAGCTTCTGCTCCGCAGTCAGTTCTTCATTCAGCATCAGCTGCCTGCGCCAGATATCAACCTGCTGGCTGAGATAGCGCAGGGCATCATAGAGTAGCGCTTCTTTATCCGGCCAGAAGCGCTTAAGCTCACCCAGGGGGTAATCGATACGGTCGGCTACCATCTCAAGCGTGGTGCTGGCGATCCCTTGAATCTCAAGTAATTGCAGGGCTTGTCCCAGTACGTCTTCACGTTGCACGGTTATCTCCTCCGCTATTCCCAACGGTTTGTCCCGTTTAAAGTGTTGTTTACGGTTGGCGATTGCGCAAATGCGCGCTAAATGCCGCTGCATCCATAAACCCGGTTACACGCTTTTCTGGCTGCTCCTGGCCCTGTTGATTGAAGAAAAGAATGGTTGGCAGTCCGAGGACGTTAAGCTGCTTCAGCAGAGCCTTATCCTGTGCTTTGTTGGCTGTCACGTTTGCCTGGAGCAGAACAGTCTCTTTCAGGGCATTTTGCACCTGTGGATCGCTAAAGGTGTATTTTTCAAACTCTTTGCAGGCGACGCACCAGTCGGCATAGAGATCGAGCATCACCGGTTTGCCTTTTGCCTGTAAGAGCGCGCTGTTGAGCTCATCAACGTTCTTAATCTGGATGAAGTTCAAATGCGCCTGCGTCTGGCCGACCGGCGAGCCGAACGCCCAGTCTTGAAGAGGACGCACGCTTACCAGCGCGGCAGCCAGCAGCAGGATTTGTACCAGACGCATCCACGCTTTTTTCGCCCCCAGGCTGACGATAAACGCCCAGGTAAAGAACGCTACCCCGAGCATTGCCCACAGGCGCATACCCCAGACGTCACCGATGATACGCTCCAGCAGGAACACCGGCAGCGCCAGAATGACAAAGCCAAATGCGGTTTTCACCGTTTCCATCCACGGGCCGCTCTTCGGCAGCAGTCGATTGCCGAAAACCGTGACCAGAATCAGCGGCAGACCCATGCCCAGGGCATACAGGTACAACGTTCCGCCGCCGAGCCACATGTTTCCGCTCTGGGCGATATAGAGCAGGATGGCGCTAAGCGGCGCGGTGGTGCAAGGGGAACAAATCAGCCCGGCAATGGCACCCATTGCGAACACGCCGCCTGCCGAACCACCCTGCTGGCGATTACTCATCAGCGTTAAGCGGGTTTGCAGCGAGGAGGGCAACTGCAGCGTGAACAGGCCAAACATCGACAGCGCCAGCAGGATAAATATCGCCGACAGGCCAATCAGCACATAAGGATGCTGCAGTGCGGCCTGGAACTGTAACCCGGCAGCGGCAACCACAAGTCCAAGGGCCGTGTAGGTCAATGCCATACCCTGCACGTAAATTAAGGCCAGCAGCAGCGCGCGGGCTGTGGAAAGGCGCTGTTTGCCGCCCAGCACGATGCCAGAGATGAGCGGATACATAGGCAGCACGCAGGGTGTAAAGGCAATGCCAATCCCAATCAGGAAGGCCCAGAGCGCCGAGAATGGAAGGTCTGCGCGGTCTTCGCTCTTCTCGTCCGAGGGGAGAGGGGAAACTGCAGCAGCCGCTTTCACTTCGCTGAGCGGAACAACCTTCGTTTCCGGCGGATAGCAGAATCCGGCATCCGCGCACCCCTGATAGGTCACCGTCAGCGTCGCGCCTTTATCCGCCTGATTCACCGTAACAGGCACGTTCAGGCGCTGGCGATAGATCTCGCTTTTGCCGTAAAACTCATCTTCATGCCACTCGCCAGCGGGCATCTGTAATGCGCCTACGCTGGCCTGAGCAGGCGTAATGCTCACCTGCTTGCGATAGAGGTAATAGCCCTCTTTCACCTGCCAGTTGAGCGTAAGGTCATGCTGGTTTTGCTGAAAATCGAAAACAAACGCCTGGTCGACAGGGATGAAGTTCGAACGGCCGGGCGCGTCAAATAGCCCGGCAAATACTGATGTGCTGCACAGCAGCAGAATCAGCGTAAGGAAGCGTTGAGCCATGAGAGATAGTCGTTATCGCCATGAACCACTGGCACAACCAGCAGCTCCGGGGTTTGGTAAGGATGATGAGATTTGAGGCAGTCCAGGAGTGCCTGCTGATTTGCCAGATTGGTTTTGAGCAACATCTGGACCTCGTACTCTTGCTCCAGCTTACCTTCCCAATAGTAAAGAGAGGTGGCACCGGGGAGGAGCGTAACGCAGGCTGCCAGTTTTTCGGCCAGCACTTTGGCGGCGAGATCCTGGGCAGAGGCTTCATCAGGGGCGGTACAAAGTACGACAACAGCATCAGGCGTGTTCACAAGTCGACCTCCTCATCACGAAAGGTTTAACTATATCACGCAAGGCGGTTGGTCATTAATGAAACGGGCCGCAGAGCGGCCCGATTTTAACTATTTTTACAACCGGGAGCGGTTTACAGCACCACGCCACCGATGATAAAGCCGAGGATCACGCAAAGTGAAATGGCGACCACGCCCGGGATCAGGAACGCATGGTTAAACACATACTTACCGATACGGGTTGAGCCGGTGTCATCCATCTCTACCGCCGCCAGCAGGGTTGGGTAGGTAGGCAGCACGAACAGGGCGGAGACGGCAGCAAACGAGGCGATGGCGGTCAACGGCGTTACGCCCAGCATCAGTGCCGCAGGCATCAGCGCTTTGGTGGTCGCGGCCTGAGAGTAAAGCAGGGTCGCAGCAAAGAACAGCACGACCGCCAGCAGCCATGGATAGTTGTGCAGCAGGTCCCCGGCCACGGTCTGAATGTCGCTGATGTGCGCTTTCACGAAAGTATCACCGAGCCACGCCACACCCAGCACGCACACGCAGGCGCTCATACCGGATTTAAAGGTGCTGGCGTTCAGCACTTCGCTGGTATCAATTTTACAGGTGATGCTAATTAGCGTGGCTATGGTCAGCATAAACACGACAATCGCTTCGTTGCGCGGCAGAACCGGGTTCTGGATCAGACCTACGGTATCGCTGATGGCGGTCGCGTAGAACATGACGGCAACGATACCAATCAGGAACAGCAGCACGGAGCGTTTCGCGTGTGGCTTCAGTTCGAAGACCTGACTGCCGCGCAGGCTCACTTCACCTTTTGCCAGACGCTCCTGATAAACCGGATCGTCTTTCAGTTCAGCGCCGAGGAAGTTACACAGCACGGCGGTAATCATCACCGCGATCAGCGTCACCGGGATACAGATCGCCAGCAGCGTCAGGTAGCTCACGCCCATCGGCTCAAGGATACCGGCGAAGAAGACCACCGCCGCGGAAATCGGTGAAGCGGTAATGGCAATCTGGGACGCGACGACCGCAATGGAGAGCGGACGCGACGGACGGATACCCTGTTCTTTCGCCACTTCGGTAATCACCGGTAACGTAGAGAAAGCGGTGTGGCCAGTACCGGCGAGAATGGTCATAAACCATGTCACCAGCGGAGCAAGGAAGGTAATGTATTTTGGATGGCGGCGCAGCATACGCTCCGCCAGGCTTACCAGGTAGTCCATACCGCCAGCTACCTGCATAGCGGCGATAGCGGCAATAACTGCCATGATGATTTCGATAACGTCGAACGGTATAGCGCCGGGTTTAATCTGAAAGATAAGGGTAAGAACGAGCACCCCAAGACCGCCGGCAAAACCGATGCCGATACCCCCGAGTCGTGCTCCCAAATAAATCGCCAACAAGACGATGACGAGTTCTGCTCCAAACATAAGGACCTGCCTTGCTTATTAACAAGTTGATATTGAATTGTTGTATTTTGGTAACGCCTAAAAAGAAAAAAGGCACGTCACAAGTGACGTGCCTTAAGAAGCCTAGCCTGAACGGTTACTGTTCGCTTTCATCGGTATATCGTTTCGCTTTATATGCCGGGTGCATCAGGTTTTGGGCCGAGAAGATATCGTCCAGCTCGGCTTCGGTCAACAGCCCGCGCTCCAGTACCACTTCACGTACACTCTTACCGGTTTCGGCACAAATCTTACCGACGATGTCGCCATTGTGGTGACCGATGAACGGGTTGAGGTAGGTGACGATCCCGATGGAGTTGTAGACATAACCTTCACAGACTTCTTTATTCGCCGTGATGCCGTTAATGCATTTTTCCAGCAGGTTGTAGCAGGCGTTCGTCAGGATGTGGATAGATTCAAACATCGCCTGGCCAATCACCGGCTCCATCACGTTCAGCTGCAGCTGACCCGCTTCAGAGGCCATGGTCACGGTCGTATCGTTACCGATGACTTTGAAGCAAACCTGGTTCACCACTTCTGGCACCACCGGGTTCACCTTGGCCGGCATGATGGATGAACCGGCCTGCAACTCTGGCAGGTTGATTTCATTCAGGCCAGCGCGCGGACCGGAAGAGAGCAGGCGCAGGTCGTTACAGATTTTGGACAGTTTCACTGCCAGACGTTTCAGCGCGCTGTGTACCATGACGTAGGCGCCGCAGTCGGAGGTGGCTTCAATCAGGTCTTCTGCAGGCACAACCGGCAGGTTAGACACTTCAGCCAGTTTCTGTACCGCCAGCTGCTGATAGCCATCCGGGGTGTTCAGACGCGTACCGATGGCGGTGGCGCCCAGGTTCACTTCCAGAAGCAGCTCGGAGGTGCGCAGCAGGTTTTTGGTCTCTTCGTTCAGCAGTACGTTAAACGCGTGGAATTCCTGGCCGAGGGTCATCGGCACCGCATCCTGCAGCTGGGTACGACCCATTTTCAGGATGTCCTGGAACTCAACCGCTTTACGCTGGAAGCCATCACCCAGTTGGTTGATCGCATCCACCAGTTTCACCACGGAGGCATACACCGCAATACGGAAGCCGGTTGGGTAGGCGTCGTTGGTGGACTGGCATTTGTTAACGTGGTCGTTCGGGTTCAGGTACTGGTATTCACCTTTCTGGTGACCCATCAGCTCCAGGCCAATGTTTGCCAGTACTTCGTTAGTATTCATGTTGACGGAGGTGCCCGCGCCGCCCTGATAGACGTCAACCGGGAACTGGTCCATGCATTTGCCGTTGTTCAGCACTTCATCGCAGGCTGCGATAATCGCATTTGCCGCGCTTTTAGGAATGGTTTGCAGCTCTTTGTTGGCCAGTGCTGCGGCTTTCTTCACCATCACCATGCCACGGACAAACTCAGGGATGTCGCTGATTTTGCTGTTGCTGATGTAGAAGTTTTCAATCGCTCTCAGAGTGTGGACACCGTAGTAGGCATCCGCTGGAACTTCCCTGGTACCCAACAAGTCTTCTTCGATACGAATGTTGTTTAACATGTGAACCTTCTTTTCAAGCTGCCGATGGATTGTACTAAACACACAGTATTTATGTGGTTTTAAATATTTTCTGGCCGACGATTATTCCCTCAATCAGCCAGATGCTCGAGATCATATGCTGATGATAGCGAATTGCCGTAAGCTGGATCACTTATTATCGAGCCGATTCCATGATAATTATTAATCTGTGAAATGGGTCACCGCTTTAAAATTTCCAAAAAAAATATCCGTGCAAACTGATTGAATTTTCGCTAACCGTCACCATCTCATACAAACGCGCGTCGCTAACACATTCAGACAGGGGCCGATGGCCCTTGCCATACAGGAGATGCCAGTGCGCTGGATACCGTTTATTGCTTTCTTCCTCTATGTTTACATTGAGATTTCCATTTTTATCCAGGTTGCCCATGTGCTGGGCGTCCTGCTGACGCTGATTCTGGTGATTTTCACCTCTGTCATCGGCATGTCGCTGGTGCGTAATCAGGGTTTCAAAAATTTCCTGATAATGCAGCAGAAGATGGCCGCAGGGGAAAGCCCGGCGGAAGAGATGATCAAAAGCGTGTCGTTGATTATTGCGGGGCTGCTGCTGATCCTGCCGGGGTTCTTCACTGACTTCCTCGGCCTGCTGCTGCTTCTGCCGCCGGTGCAAAAACACCTGACCATGAAGCTGCTGCCGCATCTGCGCTTTAGCCGAATGCCGGGGGGCGGATTTAGCACCGGACCGGGCGATACCTTCGAAGGGGAGTATCAGCGTAAGGATGAACAGCACGACCGTCTAGATCACAAAGACGATCGGTGATTTTGTTGCCCGGTGGCGCTTCGCTTACCGGGCCTCCGGGAGCGCACCGCGCCTCGGCAAAAACACCCACAGCCCTGCCAGCATGACAATTGCGTACAAACTCTTCCAGCCCACCATCGCCAGCAGCAGCAGGCAAAGCAAACCCCCGACGACCGCCAGAGCTTTATAGCGACCTTTTAGCAAACGGCATCCCGCCAGCATGCACAGCAGGTAGATCATGATGAAAATGCCGTTGGCGTAGACGATGAGCGCGTCCAGATTGATCTTCAGTGCGTAAATACAGAGCGTGCTCACCACGCAGCAGCCCAGTACGGCATTCAGGGCATTCAGCGGAAGCTGGCGTTTAGACAGGCGCGCGAGGAGATTCTCAGGTTTGTCGAGCGCCTGCGACCACACCAGACGGGCAAAGCTCTGGATATAAATGTTGAGGCTGGCAAAACAGGCCAGATAGCCGATGACGCAGGCTATCCACAGCGCTTTCACGCCAAACAGATCAACCACGATACCCGGCAGCGATGCCGCGGCGGCGAGATCCGCTCCGAACGCGTGGAAGTGTAAGACCAGCACGGTACACGCCCAATAGACCGTGCCAGCCAGCAGCAGGCCTATCATCAGGGCGCGGGGGAAATCACGTTCAGGCTGCTTAAATTCAGACGCCAGATGGGCAAAGGCTTCCAGGCCGACAAAACACCAGAACATGACGGAGAGTGCGGCAAAAAGCTGCGCGTGGTCGACGTCTGTCAGCGCAGGGAAGGGAATTTCCTTGATGGTGATATCGCCCGCCCACCAGATAGCGACAACGAGCGCGACAATCAGCACCGCAACCAGCGTCTGCAGGTTGGCGCTCGAGCTGGCGCCGCGAGAGCCCACCCACCAGACGATTGCCAGCGTACCCAGCTCGGCCAGCAATAACTGCTCGTTATGCCAGCCAAACAGCGCCTGACCAAATCCGGTCGCAATATGCAACGCCGCAGGAAGGCCAACCGGAATCACGGAGAGAAACAGCCAGCCGGTTACACGCTGCAGTCGCGGGCCAAAGGCCAGTCCGACAAAGTGCGCCACGCCGCCCGCGCTGGGGAAATGCCGCCCCAGGATGGCAAACACAATGGCTATCGGGAAAACCAATACAATCAGCGCCGGCCACGCCCACAGGCTGTTATTTCCAGCCACCAGCGCCGCCAGTGCGGGTACGGCAAACACGCCTGTACCTAACAAGGAGGTTGAGAGCAGTCCGACGCCCTGCGCCAGTCCCAACTCCTGCTTGAGTCCACTCATTGACATCGCCCTGCCAGTACCAAAAGAGAGGCGATGGTAACACTTTCGCAAATTTTTTTTTCAACTCCCCCTTGAAGGGGTAAAAAGCTATCCCCATCTCTCAGGGCACTAGTCGGAAAACCGCATGCGGGCCGGCGTCATCCATAACTGATAATGACTTTCTCAAAGGAGAGCTATCAATGAGTATTCGTCCGTTACATGATCGTGTGATCGTCAAACGTAAAGAAGTTGAAACCAAGTCTGCTGGCGGCATCGTTCTGACCGGTTCTGCAGCAGCCAAATCAACGCGTGGCGAAATCATCGCTGTCGGTAAGGGCCGCATCCTGGAAAACGGAACTGTGCAGCCACTGGACGTTAAAGTTGGTGACATCGTAATTTTCAACGATGGCTACGGCGTGAAATCCGAGAAGATCGACAATGAAGAAGTGTTGATCATGTCCGAGAGCGACATTCTGGCAATTGTTGAAGCGTAATTTACGCACGAGAATTTGAGGAAATAAGAACATGGCAGCTAAAGACGTAAAATTCGGTAACGACGCTCGTGTAAAAATGCTCCGCGGCGTAAACGTACTGGCAGATGCAGTTAAAGTGACCCTGGGCCCGAAAGGCCGCAACGTAGTGCTGGATAAATCCTTCGGCGCGCCAACCATCACCAAAGATGGTGTTTCTGTAGCACGTGAAATCGAGCTGGAAGACAAGTTCGAAAACATGGGTGCTCAGATGGTGAAAGAAGTTGCCTCTAAAGCGAACGACGCTGCAGGTGACGGTACCACCACCGCGACCGTTCTGGCGCAGGCGATCATCACCGAAGGTCTGAAAGCCGTTGCTGCGGGCATGAACCCAATGGATCTGAAACGTGGTATCGACAAAGCTGTCGCCTCCGCTGTTGAAGAACTGAAAGCGCTGTCCGTACCGTGCTCTGACTCTAAAGCCATTGCTCAGGTTGGTACTATCTCCGCTAACTCCGACGAAACCGTAGGTAAACTGATCGCTGAAGCGATGGACAAAGTCGGTAAAGAAGGCGTAATCACCGTTGAAGACGGTACCGGTCTGGAAGACGAACTGGACGTGGTAGAAGGTATGCAGTTCGACCGCGGTTACCTGTCCCCATACTTCATCAACAAGCCAGAAACTGGCGCTGTTGAGCTGGAAAGCCCGTTCATCCTGCTGGCTGATAAGAAAATCTCTAACATCCGCGAAATGCTGCCAGTACTGGAAGCCGTTGCGAAAGCAGGCAAGCCTCTGGTTATCATCGCTGAAGACGTTGAAGGCGAAGCGCTGGCGACCCTGGTGGTTAACACCATGCGCGGCATCGTGAAAGTGGCTGCGGTTAAAGCACCTGGCTTCGGCGATCGCCGTAAAGCGATGCTGCAGGATATCGCTACCCTGACTGGCGGTACCGTGATCTCTGAAGAGATCGGTATGGAGCTGGAAAAAGCGACCCTGGAAGACCTGGGCCAGGCGAAACGCGTTGTGATCAACAAAGACACCACCACCATCATCGATGGCGTGGGTGAAGAAGCCGCTATTCAGGGCCGCGTTGGTCAGATCCGTAAGCAGATCGAAGAAGCGACTTCCGATTACGACCGTGAAAAACTGCAGGAGCGCGTAGCAAAACTGGCAGGCGGCGTTGCGGTAATCAAAGTCGGTGCTGCTACCGAAGTTGAAATGAAAGAGAAAAAAGCACGCGTTGACGATGCTCTGCACGCGACCCGTGCTGCGGTAGAAGAAGGCGTGGTTGCTGGTGGTGGTGTCGCGCTGGTGCGTGTTGCCGCTAAACTGGCTGGCCTGACCGCTCAGAACGAAGACCAGAACGTAGGTATCAAAGTTGCGCTGCGCGCAATGGAAGCCCCTCTGCGTCAGATCGTTTCTAACGCCGGTGAAGAGCCATCTGTGGTTGCGAACAACGTGAAAGCGGGCGAAGGTAACTACGGTTACAACGCAGCAACTGAAGAATACGGCAACATGATCGACTTCGGTATCCTGGATCCAACTAAAGTGACCCGTTCTGCTCTGCAGTATGCGGCCTCTGTTGCTGGTCTGATGATTACCACCGAGTGCATGGTGACCGACCTGCCTAAAGGCGATGCGCCTGACTTAGGTGCTGCTGGTATGGGTGGCATGGGCGGTATGGGCGGCATGATGTAATCGTGCGCTCTACGTCGTAGAATGTGAAAAACCCCCGAGCAGAAATGCTCGGGGGTTTTTCTTTTGGTCATCTTTTAGGTATAAGATTTACACACGGACAACTACTGTCCAGCTTATTGAAAACGAGGAATAACATGCGCGTAAAAGTCTGTGCAGGGATTGTAGGGGCAGCATTGCTGCTGGCGGGTTGTAGCTCCAGCAATGAGCTGTCGGCAGCGGGCCAGGGCGTTCGCTTTGTGGAAGATAAGCCTGGCAGTGAATGCCAGCTGTTAGGCACGGCAACCGGTGAGCAAAGCAACTGGATGTCAGGTCAGCATGGCGAAGAAGGTGGCTCGATGCGCGGTGCGGCGAATGCCCTGCGTAACCAGGCTGCGGCAATGGGCGGGAACGTGATTTACGGCGTGAGCAGCCCAACGCAGAGTATGCTGTCCAGCTTCGTGCCGACCGCCAGCCAGATGAACGGCCAGGTCTACAAGTGCCCGAACTGATTGCCTTTTTCCCTCTCCCTGTGGGAGAGGGTTAGGGTGAGGGGAAACTAGTGCTGTCGCAGCTGCAAGTCCAGCGGCGTCTTGCTCGGCTCTCCGCCAATCTCCCGTGCCAGCTTCGGCACCATATAGCCTGAAACCAGCGTTAACAGTTCGCGCATAATCTGCCGGGCTTCTTCATCCGTCACCATGAAATGGGCCGCGCCCTGAACGCGATCCAGCACGTGCAGGTAATAGGGCATCACGCCCGCATCAAACAGGGCGTTACTCAGGTCAGCCAGCACGCGGGCGCTGTCATTCACGCCGCGCAGCAGCACGCTCTGGTTCAGCAGCGTTACGCCCGCTTTACGCAGACGCGCCATCGCCGCGCGAAAATCATCGTCAATTTCGTTCCCGTGGTTGATATGGTTCACCAGCAGCACCTGCAATCTTGACTGCTCCAGGCGTGACACCAGTCCGTCGGTGATCCGCGCGGGAATAACAATCGGCAAACGGCTATGAATGCGCAGACGTTTAATGTGCGGGATGGCTTCCAGCTGTGTCAGCAGCCAGTCCAGCTCGTGATCTTTTGCCATCAGCGGATCGCCTCCGGAAAAAATAATCTCATCCAGCTCTGAATGGGCGGCAATATAGTCCAGCGCGACCTGCCAGTTGCGTTTATTGCCCTGGTTTTCGGCATACGGGAAGTGCCGACGGAAGCAATAACGACAATTTACCGCGCAGCCGCCCTTTACCAGCAGCAGGGCACGGTTGAGATATTTGTGCAGTAAACCAGGCACCACGCTGTTCTGCTCTTCCAGCGGATCGGTGCTGTATCCCGGCGCGGTGATAAACTCATCCTGCGAAGTAAGCGTTTGTTTTAATAGCGGATCGTCGGGGTTGCCTTTCTCCATCCGCGCCACAAACGCACGGGGAACGCGCAGGGCGAAAAGGCGCTTTGCCTCGCGGCCGGCAAGCAACTCTGGGTGCTGATCGAGGTCTAAAAGACGCAGCAATTCATCAGGACTGGTGATTACATCGGCAAGTTGCGATAACCAATCTTCTCTGGACGGGGTGTTTAGGGTTACAATATGCGCCATTTTGTGGCTTAGCTACCAGTTAACAAATTTAGAGGGCCTTATGGCAACGTACTATAGCAACGATTTTCGTGCTGGTCTTAAAATCATGATGGACGGCGAACCGTACGCGGTTGAAGCCAGCGAATTCGTTAAACCAGGTAAAGGCCAGGCATTCGCACGCGTTAAGCTGCGCCGTCTGCTGACCGGTACCCGTGTTGAGAAAACCTTCAAGTCTACTGACTCCGCTGAAGGCGCTGATGTTGTTGATATGAACCTGACCTATCTGTACAACGATGGCGAGTTCTGGCATTTCATGAACAACTCCACTTTCGAACAGCTGTCTGCTGATGAGAAAGCGGTAGGTGATAGCGCTAAATGGCTGCTGGACCAGGCTGAGTGCATCGTAACCCTGTGGAACGGTCAGCCTATCGCTGTGACCCCACCAAACTTCGTAGAACTGGAAATCGTTGAAACCGATCCAGGTCTGAAAGGTGATACCGCAGGTACCGGCGGTAAACCAGCCAAACTGTCTACCGGCGCAGTGGTTAAAGTTCCACTGTTCGTACAGACTGGCGAAGTGATCAAAGTGGATACCCGCTCCGGCGAATACGTGTCCCGCGTGAAGTAATTTACGTCATGATTGAAGGCGCAGCGCCCGCTGCGCCTGATTTTTGCAGGCAGGGATGATGAAACGTACCGTTAAAATTCTGCTTCTGTTAGCGCTTTCCAGTGCATTGCTTTCCGGCTGTAACACCACGCGTGGAATGGGACAAGATATCCAGGATCTCGGTCATATCATTTCTCACGCCGCCAGCTAAGTTCGTCTAATTTTCCTAAAAATGCTTCCTTTTCCGTCATCCGGCGGGATCTTGTCTATCCTTAAGTTGCTATACACAAAACAACTTTGGCTATAAAAGGAAGATATTATGGTTAAGAAGACAATTGCAGCGATCTTTTCAGTCCTGGTACTTTCTTCAGTATTAACAGCCTGTAATACCACGCGTGGCGTTGGTCAGGATATTTCTGAAGGTGGTAGCGCAATCTCTGGTGCGGCAACTAAAGCTCAGCAGTAATTAACACACGGTACGAGACCAGCCGTTTCGTACCGTCAGCTTTTTGATTCCTGCAGGGATAAGAACGGAGAAAAACGCGTATCCATATGCAATTTCATGCGGATATTACGTTTATAGGTATAGACCGTTTTTCCGTTGATACTCAGGTGAGCAGCAATCTTTTGATTGCTCGCGCCGTCCATCCACAATGTCAGCACTTTCTCTTCCTGCCGGGTCAGCAACGGGGCGGCTGCCGTGGGCCTTTCAGCGCATGAGCGCGAGGTTAATGCGTCGTTTATAGTCGTTGCCACTTCTTCGAGACTGGCGTTTTTCAACAGCGACGACCAGACCGGGAACTGTCCGAGCCAGTCTGCCATGCCGTTGTCCTCTCCCGACTGCAGCAAAATAAACGGTAAGCGTTCACTGGCGTTGAGCAAGGACGAGAGCTGCTGAAAATGATGAATATCCTGCCTGAAGCCGTACAGATCGGCGATAACCAGTGTGGGTTTCCATTGCAGAATGTGCTCCCTGGCAAGGAACAGATTATTCAGCCCGGTCACAACGTAGTGTCCCGGGAACAAACCGGAATGATTGAGCCATGCTTCAAACCCCGTTCGGGTGAAGTGACAAC
Organism: Enterobacter sp. 148H3; assembly: GCF_034107425.1. NCBI lineage: Bacteria > Pseudomonadati > Pseudomonadota > Gammaproteobacteria > Enterobacterales > Enterobacteriaceae > Enterobacter > Enterobacter sp. 148H3. The sequence goes on from NZ_JAWNEI010000014.1 coordinate 15,085, forward strand.
GGTCAATCAAGAGAATTTTGAACATATTATATTCGCAGTCGGCTAGTGGTTTGGCTTCCTGCCATCAGAAAGCACATCATCATAGAGAAGTCGGATGAGTGCTAAATGCCGGAACTACGCGCCATACTGCGGCTATTTCTTGCCTTAACGTGTTCAGCAAAAAAAGATTGAAAAAAAATAGCACGCTAACCAAAATATGGGGCGTAATCTCTGCCTTACGGGACGACCCGTAAGCGTTTCTTTCACCGGGGACGGCCCCAACTTCTATTAAGTTAAGGAGCCTGAAATGTCCTGGATCATTCTTTTTATTGCCGGTCTGCTCGAAGTGGTGTGGGCGATTGGTCTCAAGTACACCCATGGATTTACCCGTCTGACGCCCAGCTTTATTACCGTAACCGCGATGATCGTGAGTATTGTCCTGTTATCCTGGGCGATGCGCTCGCTGCCTGTGGGAACGGCTTATGCCGTCTGGACGGGCATTGGTGCGGTGGGGGCCGCCATCACCGGCATTCTGCTACTGGGAGAGTCAGCGAGTCTGGCGCGTATCGCCAGCCTCGCCTTGATTGTAGCGGGGATCATTGGGCTTAAGCTCAGCACCCATTAATGGGGTTGTTTTACCCAGATCAGTTTTGACACATCAAACCCTTGCCGGGTCGCGACGTCCAGCATCTGCTGTTTCATTTCTGACGAAATAGTTGGCGTGCGGGAAAGTATCCACAGATAGTCGCGATCCGGCCCGCAGACCAGCGCGTGACGGTACTCTCTGTCGAGCGCGATCACGTTATAGCCTCCATAAAATGGGCCAATGAACGAGACTTTGAGCGCGGCCCGTCGCGGGTCGCCCGTGAAGTACGCTTTCCCAATCGACTGCTGCCACATCTCCCGATCGGGATTATAGCCCCGGTTGATCACCTGAATACCGCCATCATCCATCGGGCTGTAATTTGCAGTGACCTTCTCTAAGCCCTGCTCAAACCGATGGTCGAGGCGCGCGATTTCATACCATGTTCCAAGGAAGCGTTGTGCATCAAAAGGCGTGACGACGGTAACGCCAGGCGGTGGGGTAGGGGAACTGCAGGCAACCACTAAAAACGCGGCTGTCACCGCGGCGATAACAGGCAGAATGCGCATAGGAGTTTCCTTACTGTTTTTTGTTAAGTGTAGATGACGGCAAGGAAAATGTGGTTTTTGTGCGGTGTGTTTCGCCGGGTAAGCGCAGCGCCACCCGGCAATGTTTTACTGCAGCGCGTCGAGGATATGGTATGCCGCCTCAACGCGGGCAGGGTTCGGATAGCTTTTATTCGCCAGCATCACAATGCCGAGCTGTTTTTCAGGAATAAATGCCACGTAGCTGCCAAACCCGCCGGTTGAGCCTGTTTTATGGACCCAGGACGCGTTGACCGGCGGTGCCGGCGGATTCACTTCTCTCGCGGTCAGCGGTGCCAGCGCTACCTTATTGTCGCTACCTTTAACCACGGTTTTGGCATCGACCGGCCAGTTAAGCATTTCCCAACCTAACCCTTGATACATGGCCCCCACGCGCCAGTAGCGAGACTGCGCCAGGGCAATGCCTTGCCTGAGTGAAGTATCCGGGAGGGAGTCTGGCTTCATATTAACCATCACCCAGCTTGCCATATCCTGCACGTTGGTTTTTACGCCATAGGCTTCTGCATCCAGCATTCCTGGCGAAACGTGGACCGCTTTACCGTCGCGGTATCCCCAGGCGTAATGCGCCTCTTCCGTTTTCGGAACGTTAATCCAGGTATGGTCCAGCTTGAGCGGCTTAAAGACCCGCGTCGTTATGGCCTGCTCATAGCTCATGCCGGAAGGTTTGACCGCCAGCGCGCCAAAAAGACCGATGCTGGCATTGGCGTAAAGACGCGTGGTGCCCGGCTTCCACTGCGGCTGCCAGTTTTGATAAAAGCGCAGCAGAGAGGCGTTATCCGTGACCTCATCCGGTACCTGTAACGGCAGACCGCCTGCGGTATAGGTTGCCAGATCCAGCATGCGGATCCCCTGCCACTGCTTGCCTGTCAGCTCAGGCCAGTATTTTGTCACCGGATCGCCCAGCGATATTTCACCGCGAGCAATGGCATCGCCACCCAATACGCCGGTGAAGGTTTTACTTATAGAACCCAGTTCGAACAAGGTTTGTGGGGTAACAGCTTTGTTTGCCGCAACATCGGCTTTACCGAAGGTAAAGTAGTGCGGCTGACCCTGATAAATCACCGCCACCGCCATGCCCGGAATGGCCTGCGCTTTCATCAGTGGCGTAACGGTGCGTTCCACCACCTCAGCCAGCTGTTTTTCTGACATCGGGGCAGCCAATACTGAGCTGGAGGTGCTGAGCAGCAGGGCGCAGCAAAGGGATTTTGTCATCATCATTTATCTTCCGTAATAGCAGTTCAAGGGAGTGTCCGGGCCCGTCAGACCGCTGTAGTCTGTTGGATTTGACTATGGCTGACAAACGGTTAAATTTAGCATGAGCTGTTAATTTTTCTAACGGACGAGACCATGACGCGCAGCTATCTTCCTCTGAACTCCCTGCGGGCGTTTGAAGCAGCCGCCAGGCACCTCAGTTTTACGCATGCCGCTATTGAGCTGAATGTCACCCATTCCGCGATTAGCCAGCACGTAAAGGCGCTGGAGCAGCACCTTAACTGCCAGCTTTTCGTTCGCGTTTCGCGAGGGCTGATGTTGACTACCGAAGGCGAGAATTTGCTGCCGGTGCTGAATGACTCGTTCGATCGTATCGCCGGAATGCTGGATCGCTTTGCCAGCCAGCGCGCGCAGGAGAAGCTCAAAATTGGCGTGGTCGGGACATTTGCGACGGGGGTGTTATTCTCGCAGCTCGCGGACTTCCGCCGCTGCTATCCGCATATTGATCTTCAGCTTTCCACCCATAACAACCGTGTCGATCCGGCGGCTGAAGGACTTGATTACGCCATTCGTTATGGCGGCGGGGCGTGGCACGGCACGGAAGCGACGTTTCTTTGCCCCGCACCGCTTGCGCCGCTTTGCACGCCTGACATTGCTGCCGCGTTGCACACCCCTGCAGATGTCCTGAAGTTTACCCTCCTGCGCTCTTACCGGCGCGACGAGTGGACCGCCTGGATGCGGGCTGCGGGAGAAAACCCGCCTTCACCGACGCACCGGGTAATGGTATTTGATTCGTCCGTCACCATGCTGGAAGCCGCGCAGGCAGGCACAGGGATTGCCATTGCGCCTGTCGATATGTTTACCCAGTTACTCAGCAGCGAGCGCATCGTGCAGCCGTTTGCAACGCAGATTGACCTCGGCAGCTACTGGCTGACAAGACTACAGTCACGGGCAGAAACCCCCGCAATGCGCGAGTTTGCCCAGTGGCTGGTGGGGAAGATGCAGAAATAAAAGGCCCGCCGGATGGCGGGCCTGAAGCTTCAGATGGTGACCACGGCAATCAGCGTTACTACGGTCAGGATAGTCGCCAGACCGTAGAAAACCCATTTCCCGCTCGGGACATGGATTTTCAGGTCATGCATCGCATGGTGAATACGGTGCAGGCCACACCACAGCGGCAGGACGATCATCAGGAAGATGAACACGCGGCCGATAAAGCTGCTCGCGAACGCCAGTACGCGTTCGTAGCTCAGCGCATCTCTCGGGAAGAGCCCCAGCGGCAGCATAATGCCGACCAGCAGTATAATGACGGGGGCGATGATGGCACTCCACATGCCGCCTGCGCCAAACAGACCCCAGAAGACCGGCTCGTCAGAACGTTTTGGATTTGGATTGATCACAGTAGTCTCCTTACCAGAACAGTGCGACAAACAGAATGACCACAGTGACCAGAATCGTCACTGCCCAGAGCCCTTTAATCACCGGCTCTGGCCCCATTTTCTCGTCTTTTACGATGATGTTCGCCGCTTTTGGCGCCAGCTCAAACCAGGTTTTGGTATGAAGCAGCGCGGCCGCGAGCACGATCAGGTTCAGAACAACAATGATCGGGTTTTGCAGGAAACCGACGAAGCTGGCCCAGGCTTCCGGGCCATGCTTGAGGGCAAAAACGCCGTACATCAGCTCAAGGCTGAACCAGACCGCCGGTACCGCCGTGCCTTCACGCAGCATGTAGAAGCGATAAAACGGCAGATTTTTCCACCAGGTTGACGGCACAGGCCGCACGTAGGCTTTGCGTTTAGTCGTCATCATGCACTCCTTAGCGTGGTTTCAGGGTAGCGATAAGAAAGTCTTTCGAGCTTTCCACTTTACCCTGCTGAATTGCGGCGGCCGGGTCGACGTGCTTCGGACAGACTTCGGAGCAATAACCCACAAAGGTACAGCTCCAGACGCCGTTCTGGCTGTTAAGCTGCGCCATGCGTTCTTTTTTGCCGTGATCGCGGCTGTCCTCGTTATAGCGGTGCGCCAGGGTAATGGCGGCCGGGCCGATGAACTCCTTGTTCAGGCCAAACTGTGGACAGGCGGCGTAGCACAGGCCGCAGTTGATGCATCCGGAGAACTGATGGTATTTCGCCATCTGAGCTGGCGTCTGGGTGTTTGGCCCCTGAACCGGCGTGCGCGGGTTACCAATGATGTACGGCTTAATCGCTTCCAGGCTTTCGATAAAGTGGGTCATATCGACCACCAGATCGCGTTCAATCGGGAAGTTGCCCAGCGCTTCGACCTTAATGCCCTTGGTGTATTCGCGCAGGAAGGTCTTACAGGCCAGCTTCGGCACTTTGTTGACCATCATGCCGCAGGATCCGCAGATTGCCATGCGGCAGGACCAGCGGTAGCTCAGGTCTGGCGCCAGGTTGTCTTTGATATAGCCGAGCGCATCCAGCAGGGAGGTTTGCTCGTCAAAAGGGACTTCATAGAAAGCGCTGTGCGGTGCGGCGTCCACTTCCGGATTGTAGCGCACCACTTCAACCTTCATTTTTTGCATCTCAGCCATTCGCCTTCTCCTTCTTCTCGGCGGCTTCTGCTTCTGCACCGTACACGCGTTTAGCCGGCGGCAGCGTGGTGATTTTCACGTCGCTGTAGTCCAGACGTGTGGTGCCATCCGCATCGCGCCAGGCGAGAGTGTGTTTCAGGAAATTGACGTCGTCACGTTCGGTGCAGCCTTCGTCCAGACGCTGGTGGGCTCCACGTGACTCTTTACGCGCCAGCGCAGAGTGCGCCATACATTCCGCTACGTTCAGACCGTGGCCCAGCTCGATAGTGTAGAGCAGGTCGGTGTTGAATACGCTGGAGGTATCGGTGATGCGCACGCGCTTGAAGCGCTCCTGCAGTTCCGCCAGCTTGTCGACGGTTTTTTGCATCAGCTCTGGCGTACGGTAGATACCGCAGCCTTCTTCCATCGACAGGCCCATCTCGTCGCGGATCTTAGACCAGTTCTCGTTACCCTCCTGGTTCACCAGATCTTTCAGGCGTTTTTCAACGTCTGTAACCTGCGCATCCAGTGCGGCACCGTTGACTTCGCCTGCTGTAGCCGCCCGCTCCATCGCGCGCTCGCCCGCCATGCGGCCAAAGACCACCAGCTCTGCCAGCGAGTTAGACCCCAGACGGTTGGCGCCGTGCAGGCCCACTGAGGAACACTCGCCGACGGCGAACAGACCTTTAATTCGGGTTTCACACTGCTGGTCGGTTTCGATCCCGCCCATGGTGTAGTGCGCCGTTGGACGTACCGGAATCGGCTCTTTCACCGGGTCGACGCCAACGTAGGCTTTTGCCAGTTCGCAGATGAACGGAAGACGTTCCAGCAGCTTCTTCTCGCCCAGATGACGCAGGTCGAGGTGAACGACGTCGCCGCGCGGCGTGGAGATAGTGTTGCCTTTGCGCCACTCGTGCCAGAAGGCCTGAGAGACTTTGTCGCGCGGGCCAAGTTCCATGTATTTGTTTTTCGGCTCGCCGAGCGGGGTTTCCGGGCCCATGCCGTAATCCTGCAGATAGCGGTAGCCGTTTTTGTTGACCAGAATACCGCCTTCACCGCGGCAGCCTTCCGTCATCAGAATGCCGGAGCCTGGCAGGCCGGTTGGGTGATACTGGACGAACTCCATATCGCGCAGCGGTACACCGTGGCTGAGCGCCATGCCCATGCCGTCACCGGTGACGATGCCGCCGTTGGTGTTATAACGATAAACGCGACCCGCACCGCCCGTCGCCATCACTACCGCGTTGGCGCGGATCTGGACAAGCGTGCCTTCCATCATATTCATCGCCACCAGGCCGCGCGCGTGTCCGTCATCAACCAGAATGTCGAGGACGAAATGTTCATCGAAGCGTTGAATTTGTGGGAACTGAAGGGAGGTCTGGAACAGGGTGTGCAGCATGTGGAAGCCGGTTTTATCGGCGGCGAACCAGGTGCGTTCAATCTTCATTCCGCCAAAGCGGCGAACGTTGACGCTGCCGTCCGGGCGGCGGCTCCACGGACATCCCCACTGTTCAAGCTGGGTCATTTCCGTTGGACAATGATGCACAAAGTAGTCAACGACATCCTGTTCGCAAAGCCAGTCGCCCCCTGCAACCGTGTCGTGGAAATGGTATTCAAAGCTGTCATGATCCTGCGCAACGGCGGCGGATCCTCCTTCTGCTGCCACAGTGTGACTACGCATTGGATAGACTTTTGAAATCAATGCGATTTTAGCGTTGGGATTAGCTTGTGCTGCAGCAATCGCAGCACGTAATCCAGCCCCGCCAGCGCCTATTACGGCAAGATCGGCTTGAAAAGTTTGCACGACATTCCTCCAGATTTTTGTTATTTCGCAACGCGACAAACTAAAGGTAGTTCACCCGTCCAAAAGGACGATTGCGAAAGCGTTTCCACTGCTCCTTAATGGGTAAAACAGTATAACCGTGTAGATGTCAGGGAAATTTGACGTGTTCGATTTTTTTGCTGTTCTGTACGGCGATTTATCATGAAGATTGATGAAATACGTCACGAAAAAGTTCACCTAAATGAAATGCGCTTTTTTACTGCGCAAAATTTGTCTCTGCCCCTGCTAACGAGTAGACTTCGTGCCCTTGTCTGAAATCGGAGAACAACTCATGAGCGAAACGGCCACCTGGCAGCCGAGCGCATCCATCCCTAATCTGTTAAAACGCGCTGCAATTATGGCGGAGATCCGCCGTTTCTTTGCCGACCGCGGAGTCCTTGAGGTGGAAACGCCGTGCATGAGTCAGGCAACGGTAACGGATATTCATCTGGTCCCGTTTGAAACCCGTTTTGTTGGCCCCGGCCACTCTCAGGGGATGAATTTGTACCTGATGACCAGCCCGGAATATCACATGAAACGCCTGCTGGCAGCGGGATGTGGCCCGGTGTATCAGCTGTGCCGCAGTTTCCGTAATGAAGAGATGGGTCGTCACCACAACCCGGAATTCACCATGCTGGAGTGGTACCGCCCGCATTATGATATGTACCGCCTGATGAATGAGGTGGACGATCTGCTCCAGCAGGTGCTGGACTGTTCAGAAGCCGAAACGCTCTCCTATCAGCAGGCTTTCCAACGCCATCTGGAAATCGATCCGCTGTCGGCGGATAAAACCCAACTGCGTGAAGTAGCGGCAAAGCTGGATCTGAGCAACGTGGCGGATACCGAAGAGGATCGCGACACGCTGCTGCAGCTGCTGTTCACCTTCGGCGTAGAACCGCAGATTGGCAAAGACCGTCCGACGTTTGTCTATCACTTCCCGGCAAGCCAGGCTTCACTGGCGCAGATCAGTACCGAAGATCATCGTGTCGCAGAGCGTTTTGAGGTCTATTACAAAGGCATCGAACTGGCGAACGGCTTCCACGAACTGACTGATGCCCGCGAGCAGCAGCAGCGCTTCGAGCAGGATAACCGCAAGCGCGCCGCGCGCGGTCTGCCGCAGCAGCCTATTGATGTTAATTTGCTTGAAGCCTTAAAAGCGGGTCTGCCGGATTGCTCCGGCGTGGCGCTGGGTGTGGATCGTCTGGTGATGCTGGCCCTGGGCGCAGAGCAGCTTGGCGATGTGATTGCATTTACCGTAGATCGCGCCTGACGGCAGTTAACCCTCTCCCGTGGGAGAGGGTCGCCCTGCTTATCTTACAAACTCCCCGCCGGGCGCGTACGCGCCGCTGACGTCAACGTTCTTCCCGTTTTACGCCCGTCCAGGCTTTCCAGACGCATCTGGAACGGTGGGAACGGCATATCAATACCGTGCTCGCGGAAGCCTGCCAGAATCAGCTGGTGGATCTCATGGCGCAGCGGCATACGGTGGCCCATTTCGGCGGCGTAGATACGCAGCTCGAAAATCTGGATCCCCTGCTGTAAATCCACCAGGAACACTTCCGGTGCCGGGTTATCGATCACCAGCGAGCAGCGCTCTGCGGCTGTGTAGAGGATCTGGGTGACTTCTTCGCTGTTAGCGTCCGATGGCGCCGGTACCGTCAGCACTACACGGGTAACGGAGTCTGACAGCGACCAGTTGATGAACTGCTCGGTAATAAACGCCTTATTCGGTACGATGATCTCTTTGCGATCCCAGTCGCTGATCGTTGTCGCGCGGGTGTTGATCTTCGTGATGCTGCCGGTCAGATCGCGAATCGTGACGGTATCGCCAATACGGATCGGTTTTTCGAACAGAATGATCAGGCCAGAGATGAAGTTGGCGAAAATCTCCTGTAAACCAAAACCTAACCCTACACCAAGGGCCGCCACCAGCCACTGCAGCTTCGACCACTCAATACCGATCATTGAGAAGCCAACCAGTCCGCCAAACAGCATGATCAGATATTTGGTTATGGTCGTAATCGCATAACCCGTCCCCGGCGTTAAATCCAGATGCTGCAGCAGCGCCAGCTCCAGCAGCGCCGGGAAGTTGCGCACCAGCTGCGTGGTAATGATCAGCACCAGAATGGCAATCAGCACCGCGCCTAAGGTGATCGGCTCCAGGCTTTCAACACCCTGCACCGTGGACGTCACGTCCCACAGAGAGATGTTCTCCAGGAAACCAAATGCGGAGTGGATCTCTGACCACAGGAATATGACCGACAGGAGGGCAATCAGCATCAGGATGGAGCGAACCAGACGCAGGGACTGGGTGCTGATGGCATCCAGATCCAGTTCGACCTCGTCCGCCTCCGTCGTGCCTTCCGTACTGTTGACGTGGTTTGGCTCTTCCTCACCCCGCGCGCGCTGGGCGAGGATCTCTGCCCGGCGATGCTTGGCACGGTCAAAGGCCAGACGGCGCCGCTGGATCAGCATCCAGCGGCGGATCACGTGGTACACCACCAGCAGCAGGAACCAGATGGCCACCGAGGTTTCCAGCCTTGCCAGCAGCGCCTGCGCGGTTGCCAGATAGCCCACCGCGGCTGCCAGCATCGCAAACAGCGGCGCGCTAAGCAGCAGGTTCCAGAGCAGCCGGTTGAACATGTTTTCGCCGCTGCCGGATTTATCGAGATAGAGCGGAATACCCGCGCGTTTCAGGCTGAGCGTGACGATGGCCAGCGCCCCGCATATCAGCATAAAGCAGAGACGGCCCAGCGAGCCTGAGAATTCCCGGTCGTTGAGATTGTCGAACATGATCAGCGCCATAATCAGCGGCACAATCAGCCCGATGCTCATCAGGTAGTAACGCATGGCGCGCGCAACGCGATTACGCGGCCAGCCAAAGTGGGTGATAAACAGGCCGTTGGGGCGCGCGAAGGTGGCGCAAATCATGACTACCCACAGCAGCGGCACCGTGGCGGTGACGCCATCGCCAATCGCGACCGCGAGCGGATAGGGCCAGGCTTCCCGCAGGCCATACCCCAGCGTCATCCACAGCACCGGCAGCGGGGAGGCGACAAGAATCGACCAGAATACGGTGCGCAACGTTAGCCAGAAGTGATCCTGGGTGACTTTCCCGACCCTGGAGCTGGAACGCTCCAGGAAGCGAGTGAAATGTCTGCGCGAGTAAATGCTGAAGCCCACCAGAATCAACGCCCCCAGCAGCGGGAAAATGGTCTCTTTGCTGGTGAACATCATCACGCTGGCCTGTCCCAGCTGGCTGAAGGTGTCCAGCGAAATCAGGCGGCGCAGGTCCTGGACGATCTCAATCGGCCACGAGAAGGTCATCGGACGCACGTCGGACGTCCAGAAGAGATAACGGTGCGTCGCCTCGTTCACCTCTTTCAGCGCATCTTCCAGCTGGCTGTTGGAGACTTTTAGCTTGGTCAGCTCCAGAATCAGCGTATCCCCGCCCTGGAGCAAAGAGTTCAGCAGTTCACGCTGGGTACGCAGCTGGGCTTCCAGAATACGGTTTTGCTCGCTGGTCAGGGGCTGTCCGTCAGCCTGACGGATCTGGCGGATTTGCGGCTGTTTATTAAGGAGATCTTCAAAGTGCAGTCGCTGAACGCGCAGCTGGGCCATCTCGGTATCCAGCTGTTGCGGCTTCGGCATTTCCGGCAGGCGCGCGACCTGGGCACGTAGCGCTTCGCCCAGCAGGTTTGATGACCCGAGCCACTGGGACTGCTCGCGCAGGGTGTTGAGCGCCTGGCGAACCTGAAGGGTTTGATTGGTGGCCTGACGCTGCTGCGAGGCAACCAGATCCATACGCTGCGCCTGCTGATTCAGCGCGGCAGAAAGCTCGCGGTTGACCTTAAACTGTTCGACGATGCCGGCAGGCAAGTTATCGCTGTTTTCTGCCAGCAGTTCGGTACTTTCCAGCGCGCGCTCCGCCTCGCGTTGACGCTGACTGTTGAGCTGATTGCGCAGGGCCTGAAGATACGCATCCAGTTGCTCGCTCTGCTTCTGAGCGAGTTCAGAGCGCATCCGCGACAGCTCCTGGCGGTTATTGGCGGAAAGCTGCGCCAGCTCAAGCTCATCGACAAGGGCCTTCAGGCGAGCCGATTCTGCCTGCAGGCCCAGATTTTGGGCCTGAGCCTGTGGCGTATTGCCGCTTTGCGTACCCACGCGGCGCTCAACTTCATTAAGCTGGCGACGGGCGTCGGTTTGCTGCTGCGGAAGCTGGCTAAGGGAGTCGGCAATTTCGCGCGCGCGCTCCTGCTCCTGCTGAGCAAGGCGGCTCTTTTCCAGAAGCTGGCTGCTGACCTGCAGGATCTCCTGGTTCAGCGCGTCGGAGGTCATCCCTGCGGGCACATCGCGCGGTTCGTCACGCAGATTATTGAGCTGCGAGCGTAGCGTCTGCGAGAGTTTTGGGAAGTTGTCGATAACCTGCTGATACTGCTGAGCGCGCTCAAGAGAGCCTTTCCGCTCCTCAAGCGCGTTCAGGGCAGCCTGGAGCGACTCGACGGTCTCTGGCTGAGCGGGTTTGGCCGCTTTTGCCTGCTCCAGTTCCTGGGTTATCTGTTTGGCGTCGGGGGCTGTCGCTGCGTACGCCCCCATGCTGAGGCACCAGGCCATCAGTAGAACGATAATCGGGCGCACGTCAGCGATCCTTCTGTTGTTAGCCTTCGTCTTTTTTGTCGTCAACCAGCGGGCTGGCGTCGTGCTCGGCGTTGATCTCTTCCTGTGACAGCGGAGCAGGTTCTGCTTCCGGCGTCACGAAGGTTTCGGTTGAGACCGCCAGCGGCTGACCCAGTTTGGTAACCGACAGGCTTTCAAGCTGTTCAGCCAGCTTCACTTTGCCCGGCGCAAACAGGTTAATCACGGTGGAGCCCAGCTTAAAGCGCCCCATCTCCTGACCTTTCAGCAGGGCCACAGAGCCTTCCGCTTCACCGGCAGGCCAGGTCCAGCGTTTGATCACGCCTTCGCGCGGTGGGGTGATGGTGCCGGCCCAGACGGTTTCAATGCTGCCTACGATGGTTGCACCCACCAGAATCTGTGCCATAGGGCCAAATTCAGTATCGAACAGACAGATGACGCGCTCGTTACGGGCAAACAGGTTCGGCACGTTCTGCGCGGTCAGATGGTTGACGGAGAACAGGTCGCCCGGGACATAAATCATTTCACGCAGTATACCGTTACACGGCATGTGCACGCGGTGATAGTCGCGCGGTGACAGATAGGTGGTGGCAAACGTACCGTTGCGGAACAGATCCGCCATCAGGTAGTTACCTGCCAGCAGAGCTTCCAGACTGTAGTTATGGCCCTTCGCCTGCAGGATTTTGTCGTCTTCGATGTTACCCAACTGGCTGATCACGCCGTCTGCCGGCATCACCAGGACGTTAGGATCGGTGTTCAGCGGGCGCACTTCGTCGCGCAGCGGGCGCACGAAGAACTCGTTGAAGGTGCGGTAGCTGGCGATATCCGGCTTCTGCGCCTCTTTCATGTCGACCTTGTAATATTTTACGAAAAGATCGATGACCAGTTTGGTCAGCCAGCCTGCGCGTTTGCTCGCGCCCCAGCCCGCCAGGCGAGTGAGCCACAGTTTTGGCAGAATGTATTGAAGCGAAAGTTTAAATGCGTTTAACAAGGTAGCCTCCAGGCCATTGTTTTGTCGTTCCTGATCCGGCGTTAAGCCGCCGGAACCTGAAAAAGGGGGACGATTTTAGCGATGCTTAGCTTAGTTGTCAGTTATCAGAATCAGAAAAGTTTTTACGCGTTTTTACGTCTTCCATGCTCTCAAGAATACGGTGGTAATTCTCGAAGCGGGTTTCCGCGATCTCGCCTTTCTCAACCGCTTCACGGATAGCGCAGCCTGGGTCGTTATCGTGTTTACAGTCGCGGTATTTACAAGCGCCTAAATAATCATGGAATTCGACAAATCCGTTAAAGATTTGTTCCGGCTCCAGATGCCATAAACCGAACTCACGCACCCCTGGGGAGTCGATCACGTCGCCGCCGTGCGGGAAGTGGTACAGGCGTGACGCGGTGGTGGTGTGCTGGCCCAGACCCGAGACATCAGAGACATCGTTGGTCAGGATCTCTTGCTTGAGGCCAAGCAGGTTGTTCAGCAGGCTTGATTTACCTACGCCGGACTGGCCCGCAAAGATACTGATGCGGTCGGTAAGCGCCTCTTCCAGCGGTTTAAGACCATCTTTGGTGTGGCTGGAGACCATCAGCACGCGATAACCAATTTTGCGGTAGATATCCATCTGCTCATTCACGAAGGCCATGCCGTCGTCATCCAGCAGATCGATTTTGTTCAATACGATAATCGGTTCAACCTGCAGCGTTTCGCAGGCGACGAGGTATCGATCGATAATATTGAGCGAAAGTTCAGGCAAAATCGCCGATACGATAACAATCTGGTTGATGTTAGCGGCAATCGGTTTGACCCCGTCGTAGAAGTCGGGACGGGTTAACACGGACGTGCGCTCATGGACCGCTTCAACGATACCTTTTACCGTCACGCCTTCCGCCGCCTCTTTGCCCGGTCTCCAGACCACGCGATCGCCGGTCACCAGGGAACGAATGGTACGGCGGATATTGCAACGGTGAATATCCCCGTCGGCGGATTCGACATCGGCATGCATACCGAAACGGCTGATGACTACGCCTTCTGTCGCTTCACCAAACAGGTTGTCGTCATAATCCGGCTTCTCCGAAGTGGTTTTAAGACGGCGCTGGTGGTTGGCGTTTACGCGGCGCTGCTGCCCTTTGGAGAGTTTATTTTTACTCAATCGCGCTGGCTCCTGGTCGCCCGTAAGGGGCAAAACCTCTATGATACACTCTAATTAATACTAGTTAACCTGCTACTGCCGGTTATGCGAGAAGGGTGGAAAATAACATGAGCGCGGATGAAAACAACCTGATTTGGATCGATCTCGAAATGACCGGGCTGGATCCCGAGCGCGATCGCATCATTGAAATTGCAACGCTGGTGACGGACGCTAACCTGAATATCCTGGCTGAAGGGCCAACGATTGCGGTGCATCAGTCCGACGACCAGCTGGCTTTGATGGATGAATGGAACGTGCGTACCCACACCGGCAGTGGCCTGGTCGAGCGCGTGAAGGCGAGCACGTTTGGTGACCGCGAGGCGGAACTGGCGACGCTTGAGTTCCTGAAACAGTGGGTTCCGGCAGGCAAATCCCCTATCTGCGGCAATAGCATCGGCCAGGATCGCCGTTTCCTGTTTAAGTACATGCCGGAGCTGGAGTCTTACTTCCACTACCGTTATCTGGATGTCAGCACTTTGAAAGAGCTGGCGCGTCGCTGGAAGCCTGAAATCCTCGACGGCTTTAAAAAGCAGGGGACGCACCAGGCGATGGACGATATCCGAGAGTCCGTGGCGGAGCTTTCCTACTACCGCGAAAACTTTATTAAGCTGTGATTTTGCGATCCGGCGCCTTGCGTGGCCGGGTTTTTGTCGTTAAATTGTTCAGCTTGCCGATTTAATAAGCATTTGAACTTAATTTCGAAAAAATCGCTTTAAGGGGGGTTGCAGCTAAAAGGATTTCTCGTATAATGCGCCTCCCGTAACGACAGAGAATTACACGTTACGACAGCAACAAAAGCAGTGCAGATTTGCGGGAATAGCTCAGTTGGTAGAGCACGACCTTGCCAAGGTCGGGGTCGCGAGTTCGAGTCTCGTTTCCCGCTCCAAAATTTGAAAGTGCTTCCACAGCACGGACCACCCAAGCGGGAATAGCTCAGTTGGTAGAGCACGACCTTGCCAAGGTCGGGGTCGCGAGTTCGAGTCTCGTTTCCCGCTCCAAATTCTTCTTCATCTCTAAAATATCCACAGCGAAAAGCGTCGCTGGGGACGTTTTCTATTGTCTCTGAAATACTCTTTTTAACAGAGTTATCCACAGAAACTGCGCTTAACCGAAACAGGGTTAAAACTTAGCAGGGTGAATAATATCTCCATAACTAACTCTTTTTAAAGAATAAAATTTGATTTCAAAATGTTATTGAGATCACTTGACCTCTTCCCCAGCCCAGATGGCGCTTGAGTTTGTAATTTTATTCACAGGCTGTGAATATTTCAGGCATCCCGCGGAAGCCCTTTTTCAATCACCCTCACCAGACGCTGTTTCTTCGGCAGCTGCACCTCGACCACGCAGGCATTACGTTTCTCAATTTGCTGCGCAATCGCCCACTCGATGTGCTCATCAAGAAGTGGGTGCTCACCTCGACGGCTTTCAAGCGCCTGAATATTGGCTTCATCCCACGGGGCATTCCCCAGCGCGACGGCAACATTACGCAGCCAGCGCAAATGACCGATACGGCGAATGGCAGAACCTTCCGTCACCTTCAGGAACCAGGCCTCGGTCCAGGCGAACAGCTCAATAAGCGGCGGCGCATGCAGCGCCTTACGCGGGCTGAAATCCTCTTCGTCCGTTAGCTGCGAATAGCGGTTCCACGGGCAGATGAGCTGGCAATCGTCGCAGCCGTAGATGCGGTTGCCGATAAGCGGCCGGAACTCCTCTGGAATGGCCCCTTCCAGTTCGATAGTGAGGTAGGAGATGCAGCGGCGTGCATCAACAGTGTAAGGCTCGACGATAGCACCCGTCGGGCAGATGGTCATGCAGGCCACGCAGCGCCCGCAGCCTTCTTCGACCGGGCCGTCTACCGGCAGCGGTAAATCAATCAGCAGTTCGCCCAGGAAGAAGAACGATCCGGCGTCACGGCTGAGGATAAGTGAGTGCTTACCTGTCCAGCCAAGCCCGGCTTTTTCGGCGATCGGGCGCTCAAGAATAGGCGCAGAATCGACAAAGGGTCTAAAATTCAGCGAAACACAGTGCTGCTGAATGGTTTCCCCGAGTTTTTTTAAGCGGTTACGCAAGAGCTTATGGTAATCACGACCCAAAGCGTACCGGCTGACGTAACCCAAAGAGGGATTTTTTAGCGTGCGCGCAAAGGCCGCGTTGGCGGGTAGGTAGTTCATGCGCACGCTGATGACGCGTAATGTGCCCGGCAAAAGCTCGTGAGGACGGGCGCGCATCATGCCATGACGCGCCATCCATTCCATTTCGCCGTGGTATTGTTTATCCAGCCAGGCCTGCAGTTTCGGCTCGCTGGCGGAAAGGTCGGTATCGGTAATGCCCACCTTCTGGAAGCCAAGCTCAGCACCCCACTGTTTTATTTTTTGCGCTAATTCATTGAGATCGAGGGGCTGTGACATGACGGACCATACGGTGAAGAAAAACCCCGCAAGTATACCACATTCCATCTGGCATGCGGATGACCTCCGGCGTGCCGAAAAAGAGGCCGCAGACAGCCTCGGGATTACCCTCTATGAACTGATGCTGCGTGCGGGTGAGGCGGCGTTTAACGTTGCCCGCAGCGCGTACCCGCAGGCCGCTCACTGGCTGATTCTGTGCGGGCACGGCAATAACGGCGGTGACGGCTACGTCGTCGCCCGTTTGGCGGTTGCGGCCGGTATCCGCGTGACCTTGCTGGCTCTCGAAAGTGATAAACCGCTGCCGGAAGAGGCCGGCGCGGCGCGGGAGGCATGGCTTAACGCAGGCGGTGTGATTCATGCGCCTGATATCGTCTGGTCGGAAGAGGTGGATCTGATTGTTGATGGTCTTCTGGGCACCGGGCTGCACAGCGCACCGCGCGAAAATATTGCCGCGCTTATTGAACACGCTAACAGACATTCCGCGCCGGTAGTCGCCCTGGATATTCCCTCTGGCCTGATTGCACAAACCGGCGCGACGCCGGGGGCGGTCATTCAGGCAGCCCATACGGTGACCTTTATCGCCCTCAAGCCGGGGTTACTGACCGGTAAAGCGCGAGACGTGGTTGGCGTGCTGCACCACAATGCGCTGGGGCTGGAGAGCTGGCTGACCGGGCAGGAAATGCGCCTCGCGCGTTTTGATGCGTCACAGCTTGCAGCGTGGCTCCCGCCGCGCCGACCAACGTCCCATAAGGGCGATCACGGCAGGCTGGTGATTGTGGGAGGAGACCACGGTACGGCTGGTGCGATTCGTATGACGGGTGAAGCGGCTCTGCGCAGCGGTGCCGGATTAGTGCGAGTGCTCACTCGCATTGAGAATATTGCGCCCATAATCACCGCCCGACCGGAACTGATGGTCCATGAGCTTACGCTCCAGGCGCTTGAAGAAAGCCTGGAATGGGCGGATGTGGTGGTGATTGGCCCCGGGCTTGGGCAGCAGTCATGGGGTAAACAGGCCCTGCAAAAGGTCGAGAATTTTCGTAAACCGATGCTGTGGGATGCCGACGCGCTTAACCTTCTGGCAATAAACCCGGATAAGCGTCACAATCGCATTCTGACACCACACCCCGGCGAAGCCGCGCGCCTGCTTAACTGCAGCGTGGCAGAAATTGAAAGCGATCGCTTACTTTCTGCTCAGCGTCTGGTAAAACGTTACGGAGGTGTTGCTGTTTTAAAAGGGGCAGGAACCATTGTCGCCAGTGATGAGACGCTGGGCATTATTGATGCCGGAAATGCGGGCATGGCGAGCGGCGGAATGGGCGATGTGCTTTCCGGCATCATTGGCGCATTGCTTGGACAGAAACTTCCCCTTTATGATGCAGCCTGTGCGGGCTGCGTGGCCCACGGTGTCGCGGCGGATAAACTGGCTGCGCGTTACGGTACACGCGGTATGCTGGCCACGGATCTTTTTTGCACGCTGCGGCGTGTTGTTAACCCGGATGTGATTGACGTAGAAAATGACTAATCGAGCGATTCCTTTACCTGATGAACAAGCCACTTTAGAACTCGGCAAGCGCGTGGCGCAGGCCTGTCAGGGGGCAACCGTCATTTATCTGTATGGTGATTTAGGTGCGGGTAAAACCACCTTCAGCCGGGGTTTTTTGCAGGCGTTAGGGCATAACGGGAATGTGAAAAGCCCAACCTACACGCTAGTAGAACCGTACACCCTTGAAAATCTCATGGTGTACCACTTCGATTTATACCGCCTTGCGGATCCTGAGGAGCTGGAATTTATGGGGATCCGTGATTATTTTGCCAACGACGCCATTTGCCTGGTGGAGTGGCCGCAACAAGGTGCGGGTGTGCTGCCTGACCCGGATGTCGAAATTCACTTAGATTACCAGGCTCAAGGGCGTGAGGCACGCATCAGTGCTGTTTCCTCATCAGGCAGTTCCTTACTGGCGCGTCTGGCCGGTTAAGCGTAGGGATGACGGGATGATAAATCGCGTTAAAGGTTGGTTGTTGGCTGCCACCGTGCTGCTGTGCGCGCAGGCCGGGGCGGCAAACCTCTCAGATATTCAGGTATCAAACGGCGAAAGCCAGGCCCGGATCACGTTCAGCTTTATGGGCGATCCTGAATATGCGTTTTCACAGCCAGACAGCCACAGCGTGGCGCTGGATATCAAGCAGACAGGCGTGATCCAGGGGCTACCGCTGCGGTTCAGCGGTAACAACCTGGTGAAAAGTATCCGTTCGGGTACGCCGCAGGATAGCCAGTCGTTACGCCTGGTGGTCGATCTGACCGAAAAGGGCAAAACGAAGGCGGTGAAGCAGCAAAACGGGGCGAACTATACGGTGGTCTTTACCATCAATGCCGATGTCCCGCCACCGCCTCCACCGCCGCCGGTCGTTGCGAAACGCGTCGAAGAACCGGTGTATACGCCGCGTCCTGCTGAACCTGCGCGTAATCCGTTTAAATCGCAAAACGACCGCATTACTGCGGCAACCAGCAGCAATACGGTGACGCGTCCGGCGGCCAGCGCGCGACGCGCGACGGTCAGCGGTGACAAAGTGATTATCGCCATTGATGCGGGTCACGGCGGGGAAGATCCCGGGGCGATTGGTCCTGGCGGCACGCGAGAGAAAAACGTAACTATCGCTATCGCGCGTAAACTGCGTTCGCTACTCAATGACGACCCTATGTTTAAAGGCGTGTTGACCCGCGACGGGGATTACTTTATCTCCGTAATGGGGCGCTCGGATGTGGCGCGTAAGCAAAACGCAAACTTCCTGGTCTCCATTCATGCGGACGCCGCACCGAATCGTAGCGCCACCGGCGCCTCGGTTTGGGTGCTGTCGAACCGTCGCGCTAACAGCGAAATGGCCAACTGGCTGGAAGAGCATGAGAAGCAGTCTGAACTGCTAGGCGGTGCGGGCGACGTGCTGGCGAACAGCCAGTCCGATCCGTACCTCAGCCAGGCGGTGCTGGATTTACAGTTCGGTCATTCTCAGCGCGTCGGGTATGATGTCGCCACTAACGTATTGAACCAGCTGCAAAGCGTTGGCGTGCTGCATAAGCGTCGTCCGGAACATGCCAGCCTCGGCGTTCTGCGCTCGCCAGATATTCCGTCCATCCTTGTAGAGACGGGCTTTATCAGTAACAACGGTGAAGAGCGTCTGTTGGGAAGCGACAGTTACCAGCAGCAAATTGCCGAAGCGATTTATAACGGTTTACGCAAATATTTTGAGGCGCATCCTCTGCAGTCTGCGCCGCAGAGCGGCGCTGCCCAGACGGCCAGCGCAGCGCTGCCGGGTGAGATGACCGCGACCAACTAAGGAGAATTCATGCCGATTCAGGTTCTACCGCCGCAGCTCGCGAACCAAATCGCCGCCGGTGAGGTGGTGGAACGCCCTGCGTCGGTGGTGAAGGAGCTGGTGGAAAACAGCCTCGATGCGGGCGCAACCCGCATCGATATTGATATCGAACGCGGTGGCGCGAAGCTTATCCGCATTCGGGACAATGGCTGTGGCATTAAAAAAGAGGAGCTGTCGCTGGCGCTGGCTCGTCATGCTACCAGTAAAATTGCCTCTCTGGACGATCTGGAAGCGATTATTAGCCTCGGTTTTCGCGGTGAAGCGCTGGCCAGTATCAGCTCGGTTTCGCGTTTAACGCTGACCTCCCGTACCGCTGAACAGCAGGAAGCCTGGCAGGCTTACGCCGAAGGGCGCGATATGGATGTGACGGTCAAACCGGCGGCGCATCCTGTTGGGACAACGCTTGAAGTATTAGATCTCTTCTACAACACCCCCGCCCGACGCAAGTTTATGCGTACCGAGAAGACCGAGTTCGGCCATATCGACGAGATTATCCGCCGTATTGCGCTCGCCCGTTTCGATGTCACCATCAACCTTAGCCATAACGGTAAGGTGATGCGTCAGTACCGTGCGGTCGCGGAAGGCGGACAGAAAGAGCGTCGCCTGGGCGCTATCTGCGGGACGCCGTTTCTGGAACAGGCGCTGGCTATAGAATGGCAGCACGGCGATCTGGCTTTACGCGGCTGGGTTGCCGATCCAAACGCGAGCAGTGCTGCGTTCTCGGAAATTCAGTATTGCTACGTGAACGGCCGCATGATGCGCGACCGTCTCATCAATCACGCGATTCGCCAGGCCTGCGAAGACAAGCTCGGGGCCGATCAGCAGCCTGCTTTTGTGCTTTACCTGGAAATCGATCCCCATCAGGTGGATGTGAACGTTCATCCTGCCAAGCATGAGGTGCGGTTCCACCAGTCGCGTCTGGTTCACGACTTCATTTATCAGGGCGTGGCCACCGTGTTGCAGCAGCAGGCAGCACCAACGCTGCCGCTGGAAAACGACGCTCCAGCGCCGCGTCCGCTGCCGGAAAACCGAGTGGCGGCAGGGCGCAACCATTTTGCGGAGCCTGCCGCCGCGCGTGAACCGGAGACCCCGCGTTTCTCCCCGGCAGGGAGCGCACCGCGTTCAACGGGCGCGAACTACCCGAATGCCCAGCCTGGTTATCAGAAGCAGCAGGGAGCGTTGTACCGCAAATTGCTGGAAACACCAGCCGTGGAGCGTAAAGAGCACATTCCTGCCGCTCAGCCTTCTCTGGACGGGCATAGCCAAAGTTTTGGCCGGGTGCTGACGATTATCGCGCCCGACATGGCATTGCTTGAGCGTGACGGCAAACTGATGCTTATGGCACTGCCGGTCGCCGAACGCTGGCTTAAGCAGGTGCAGCTCACGCCCGGCGAAAATGCAGCCTGTGCGCAGCCGCTCTTGATTCCGGTTCGCCTGAAAATATCCCCTGATGAAGTAAGGGTATTGCAGCGTGCAGAGCCGCAGCTGGCGCAGATGGGTATTGAAACTGTGCTCGAACCACAACATGTGACAATTCGTGCAGTGCCTTTACCCTTACGCCAACAAAATTTACAAAACTTGATTCCTGAACTGATAGGCTACCTGGCGCAGCAAACATCGTTTGATGCCGCCAACACCGCGCAGTGGATCGCCCGCCATCTGGCAAGCGAACACGCGCCGTGGAGCATGGCACAGGCCATCAGCGTGCTGGCGGAGGTTGAACGCCTCTGTCCGCATCTGGTGAAAGCGCCGCCGGGTGGGTTATTACAACCTGTTGATTTACAAACGGCGATGAACGCCCTGAAACATGATTGACGCAAGTAAGGCGAGCCTGCCTAAGGCAATTTTTTTAATGGGCCCAACGGCCTCCGGCAAAACGGCGCTAGCCATTGAGTTGCGTAAGGTTTTGCCTGTAGAGTTGATTAGCGTCGACTCCGCCCTCATCTACCGAGGGATGGACATTGGCACGGCGAAGCCTGACGCAGAAGAACTGCGCGCGGCACCGCACCGTTTGCTGGATATACTCGACCCGGCTCAGGCTTACTCCGCAGCGGATTTTCGCCGGGATGCCTTAGCCGAGATGGCCGAGATAACGGCGGCGGGGCGTATACCGCTGTTGGTTGGCGGAACCATGCTCTACTTCAAGGCGCTGCTGGAGGGGTTGTCACCTCTGCCATCCGCGGATCCGGAAGTAAGAGCGAAAATTGAGCAGCAGGCGGCAGAGCAGGGTTGGGACGTTTTGCATCAGCAACTGGCGGAGATTGACCCGGTTGCTGCAGCGCGGATCCATCCAAATGATCCGCAAAGGCTTTCCCGGGCACTGGAAGTTTTTTTCATTTCGGGTAAAACTTTAACGGAACTGACGCAAACGTCAGGAGACGCTCTGCCGTATCAGGTGCATCAGTTCGCCATCGCCCCGGCGAGCCGTGAACTGCTCCATCAGCGGATTGAGCAGCGTTTTCATCAGATGTTAGCTTCAGATTTTGAAGCAGAAGTGCGGGCGCTTTTTGCCCGTGGAGATTTGCATACGGACATGCCTTCCATTCGTTGTGTGGGATACCGCCAGATGTGGTCGTATCTTGAAGGTGAGATTTCATACGATGAAATGGTTTATAGAGGTGTTTGCGCCACGAGACAGTTAGCGAAGCGCCAGATCACCTGGTTGCGCGGTTGGGAGGGTGTTCACTGGTTAGACAGTGAAAAACCGCAACAGGCGTTAAACGAAGTGATTGAGGTTGTTGGTGATATCGCTCACTGAATGTGTACAATTGAGGCGTATCGTGCGCAATTTTTCAGAATCGCAAGGTTCTAAGTACAAAACAAGCATATAAGGAAAAGATAGAATGGCTAAGGGGCAATCTTTACAAGATCCGTTCCTGAACGCATTGCGTCGGGAACGTGTTCCAGTTTCTATTTATTTGGTGAATGGTATTAAGCTGCAAGGTCAGATTGAGTCTTTCGATCAGTTTGTGATTCTGTTGAAAAACACGGTCAGTCAGATGGTCTACAAGCACGCTATTTCTACTGTTGTTCCGTCCCGTCCGGTATCTCATCACAGCAATAACGCTGGCGGCGGCACTGGTAGTAACTACCATCATGGCAGCAGCGCGCAAGGTTCTTCAACGCCGGCGCAGGACAGCGACGAGACCGAATAAGGTTTCGCACTGTTATCCACACGGGGAGCCAGGGATCCTGCGTTCCCCGCTGATCTTTTTAGAGAGGTTTACGCTTGTTTGACCGTTATGATGCCGGTGAGCAGGCGGTGCTGGTACACATCTATTTTTCGCAAGACAAAGATATGGAAGACCTCCAGGAGTTTGAATCTCTGGTCTCTTCCGCCGGTGTCGAAGCAATGCAGGTGATTACCGGTAGCCGTAAAGCGCCGCACCCAAAGTATTTTGTTGGTGAAGGTAAAGCAGTCGAAATTGCGGATGCCGTAAAAGCAACCGGCGCGTCAGTCGTGTTGTTTGATCATGCGCTGTCTCCAGCCCAGGAGCGCAACCTGGAAGCCCTTTGCGAATGCCGTGTTATCGATCGCACGGGTTTGATTTTAGATATTTTTGCTCAGCGTGCACGTACCCATGAAGGGAAACTGCAGGTTGAGCTGGCGCAGCTGCGCCATCTGGCAACGCGTCTGGTGCGTGGCTGGACACACCTTGAAAGACAAAAAGGCGGGATTGGTTTGCGCGGTCCGGGTGAAACCCAGCTCGAAACCGACCGTCGTTTACTGCGTGGCCGAATTACCCAGATCCTCTCACGTCTGGAACGTGTAGAGAAACAGCGTGAACAGGGGCGTCGGGCGCGCACCAAAGCCGACATCCCGACGGTGTCGCTGGTGGGCTATACCAACGCCGGTAAATCCACCCTGTTTAACCAGATAACCGAGGCCCAGGTGTATGCTGCAGACCAGCTGTTTGCGACCCTGGACCCTACGCTGCGCCGTATTGACGTTGCAGACGTCGGTGAAACGGTGCTGGCGGATACCGTAGGGTTTATTCGCCACCTGCCGCATGACCTGGTGGCGGCGTTTAAAGCCACCCTGCAGGAGACGCGACAGGCGACTCTGCTGCTGCACGTGATTGATGCAGCAGACGTGCGCGTGCAGGAGAACATTGACGCGGTGAATGTGGTGCTCGAAGAGATCGATGCTCACGAGATCCCAACGCTGTTGGTCATGAACAAGATCGATATGCTGGACGATTTCGAACCGCGTATCGACAGAGATGAAGAAAACAAACCAATTCGGGTCTGGCTTTCTGCCCAGACCGGTATTGGTGTGCCACTGCTTTTCCAGGCTTTGACAGAACGTCTTTCCGGTGAGGTAGCTCAGCACACGCTGCGACTGCCGCCACAGGAAGGCAGGCTGCGCAGCCGGTTTTATCAGCTTCAGGCGATAGAAAAAGAGTGGATGGAGGATGACGGCAGCGTGGGGATGCAGGTGCGTATGCCGATCGTTGACTGGCGTCGCCTCTGTAAACAAGAACCTGCGCTGGTCGACTATATCGTCTGATCAGAAAGGGGATGCCTGAATAATTCGCCCTTGCATAACAAATATGGAGCATATACATGGCGTGGAATCAGCCCGGTAATAACGGACAAGACCGCGACCCGTGGGGAAGCAGCAAACCTGGCGGCAACTCTGAGGGAAATGGCAACAAAGGTGGTCGCGAGCAGGGGCCGCCGGATCTGGATGATATCTTCCGCAAACTGAGCAAGAAGCTTGGTGGCCTTGGCGGAGGAAAAAGTTCTGGCTCGGGTGGCAATTCCACTCAGAGTACGCGCCCGCCAATGGGTGGCCGCGTAGTGGGCATCGTGGCCGCTGCGGTAGTCATCATCTGGGCAGCCAGCGGGTTCTACACCATTAAAGAAGCAGAACGCGGCGTAGTCACCCGTTTCGGTAAGTTCAGCCATCTGGTTGAGCCGGGTCTGAACTGGAAGCCAACCTTCATTGACGACGTGACCGCGGTAAACGTGGAATCCGTCCGTGAACTGGCCGCCTCCGGCGTGATGCTGACCTCTGACGAAAACGTGGTGCGCGTTGAGATGAACGTGCAGTACCGCGTGACCGATCCTGAGCGTTACCTGTTTAGCGTGACCAGCGCCGATGACAGCCTGCGTCAGGCGACTGACAGCGCCCTGCGTGGTGTCATCGGTAAATACACCATGGACCGTATTCTGACCGAAGGTCGTACCGTTATTCGTAGCGATACCCAGCGCGAGCTGGAAGAGACCATTCGTCCGTACAACATGGGTATCACCCTGCTGGACGTCAACTTCCAGGCTGCGCGTCCGCCGGAAGAGGTGAAAGCCGCATTTGACGATGCGATTGCTGCCCGTGAAAACGAACAGCAATACATCCGTGAAGCAGAAGCGTACACCAACGAAGTTCAGCCACGCGCTAACGGTCAGGCGCAGCGTATTCTGGAAGAAGCGCGCGCGTATAAGACCCAGACCATCCTGGAAGCTCAGGGTGAAGTGGCTCGCTTTGCGAAGATCCTGCCTGAATACAAAGCAGCGCCGGAAATTACCCGTGAGCGTCTCTATATCGAGACCATGGAAAAAGTGCTGAGCCACACCCGCAAAGTGTTGGTTAACGACAGTAAAGGCGGAAACCTGATGGTGCTGCCGCTGGATCAGATGCTGAAGGGCAGTTCTGCACCGGCAGCAAAAGACACCAGCGGAGCGAACAACCTGCTGCGTCTGCCGCCAGCCTCAACAGGCAGCGCCAGCTCGAACACAACGCCTTCTTCGAACGATGGTGACATTATGGACCAACGCCGTGCTAACGCGCAGCGTAACGACTACCAGCGTCAGGGGGAATAAGGATGCGTAAGTCAGTTATTGCGATCATCGTCATCGTACTGGTCGTGCTTTATACCTCGATCTTTGTGGTGAAAGAGGGCGAGCGTGGGATCAAGTTCCAGTTCAGCAGCGTCGTGCGTGATGGCGACAAACGCCCGGTGATTTACGAGCCGGGTCTGCACTTCAAGGTGCCGTTCATTCAGTCCGTAAAAACGCTTGATGCGCGTATCCAGACCATGGATAACCAGGCAGATCGTTTTGTGACCAAAGAGAAGAAAGACCTGATCGTTGATTCCTATATCAAATGGCGCATCAGTGATTTCAGCCGTTACTTCCTGGCAACGGGCGGCGGTGACGTTTCTCAGGCAGAAGTGCTGCTGAAACGTAAGTTCTCTGACCGTCTGCGTTCTGAGATTGGTCGTCTGGATGTGAAAGACATCGTGACCGACTCCCGTGGTCGTCTGACCCTGGAAGTTCGCGATGCGCTGAACTCCGGCACAGCGGGCACTGAAGATGAAGTTTCAACGCCGGCAGCAGACGATGCGATTGCCAAAGCGGCTGAACGTGTTCAGGCGGAAACCAACGGTAAAGTGCCGGTGATCAATCCGAACAGTATGGCTGCACTGGGTATCGAAGTCGTTGACGTGCGTATCAAGCAGATCAACCTGCCGGTGGAAGTGTCCGAGGCGATTTACAACCGTATGCGCGCCGAGCGTGAAGCGGTAGCCCGTCGTCACCGTTCACAGGGCCAGGAAGAGGCTGAGAAGCTGCGTGCTGCAGCAGACTACGAAGTCACCAAGACGCTGGCGGAATCTGAGCGCCAGGGCCGTATCCTGCGCGGTGAAGGTGATGCGGAAGCCGCGAAGCTGTTTGCTGATGCCTTCAGCCAGGATCCTGACTTCTATGCCTTTATCCGTAGCCTGCGTGCCTACGAGAATAGCTTCCAGAGCAGCCAGGATGTGATGGTGCTTAGCCCGGACAGCGATTTCTTCCGTTATATGAAGACGCCGACTAACGCAACGCGATAAACTCAGGCTCGTTTGAGTATTCAAACCACCGCTCTCAACGGAGCGGTGGTTTTCTTTTATAAGGAACAAAAATGAATTCAACGATCTGGCTCGCGCTGGCCCTGGTCCTGGTGCTTGAAGGCATGGGACCGATGCTCTATCCACGCGCCTGGCGTCGAATGATCGCCACCATGAGCCAACTGCCGGATAATATTTTACGTCGTTTTGGCGGTGGTCTTGTGGTTGCGGGCATCGTGATCTACTACATGTTGAGGAAAACGATTGGCTGATCAAAAAGTAGGCGCAATCGGCGTATTTTGAGGTCAAAAAGTGCTGTATATCTGAAAAAGCGATGGTAGAATCCATTTTTAAGCAAACGGTGATTTTGAAAAAAATGGGTAACAACGTCGTCGTACTGGGCACCCAATGGGGTGACGAAGGTAAAGGGAAGATTGTTGATCTTCTGACTGAACGGGCTAAATATGTTGTGCGCTACCAGGGCGGTCACAACGCAGGCCATACTCTCGTAATCAACGGTGAAAAAACCGTCCTCCATCTTATTCCATCAGGCATTCTTCGCGAAAACGTCACCAGCATCATCGGTAACGGCGTTGTGCTGTCTCCAGCGGCGCTGATGAAAGAGATGAAAGGTCTGGAAGACCGTGGTATCCCTGTTCGTGAGCGTCTGCTGCTCTCCGAAGCCTGCCCGCTGATCCTGGATTATCACGTGGCGCTGGACCTAGCGCGTGAGAAAGCGCGTGGCGCGAAAGCGATCGGCACCACCGGTCGTGGTATCGGCCCGGCTTACGAAGATAAAGTTGCACGCCGCGGTCTGCGCGTGGGCGACCTCTTCGACAAAGCGACCTTCGCTGAAAAACTGAAAGAAGTGATGGAATATCACAACTTCCAGCTGGTGAACTTCTATAAAGCTGACGCTGTTGACTACCAGAAAGTGCTGGATGACGTCATGGCGATTGCAGACATTCTGACCGGTATGGTTGTTGATGTGTCCGATCTGCTGGACCAGGCGCGCAAGCGTGGCGATTTCGTCATGTTCGAAGGTGCGCAGGGTACGCTGCTGGACATCGACCACGGTACCTATCCGTACGTTACCTCCTCTAACACCACTGCAGGTGGCGTGGCGACCGGCTCTGGCCTGGGTCCACGTTATGTGGATTACGTGCTGGGCATCATCAAAGCGTACTCCACTCGCGTGGGTGCGGGTCCATTCCCGACCGAGCTGTTTGATGAAACCGGCGAGTTCCTCTGCAAGCAGGGTAACGAGTTTGGCGCGACCACCGGTCGCCGTCGTCGTACCGGCTGGCTGGATGCGGTTGCCGTGCGTCGTGCAGTGCAGATCAACTCCCTGTCTGGCTTCTGCCTGACCAAGCTGGACGTACTGGACGGCCTGAAAGAAGTGAAAATCTGCGTAGGCTACCGTATGCCAGATGGCCGCGAAGTGACCACCACTCCGCTGGCTGCTGACGACTGGGAAGGCATTGAGCCAATCTACGAAACCATGCCGGGCTGGTCTGAGACCACTTTCGGTGTGAAAGAGCGTAGCGGCCTGCCGCAGGCGGCGCTGGATTACATCAAGCGTATTGAAGAACTGACCGAAGTGCCGATCGATATTATTTCTACCGGCCCGGATCGTACTGAAACGATGATCCTGCGCGACCCGTTCGACGCATAATCTTCGTGACTGCTGGCCTGCGGGGAGACCCGTAGGCCGGATAAGCGTAGCGCCATCCGGCGACCGCTCCTGGATCTCCGCTTTTTCGCCCCGTCTGTCAAATAAATTAGCCGCTAACTATCTGGCTGGTTTATCATCATTAATGAATATCTCTGCGGTTTGTCCGCGATTTCCCTTTTTCCTGAGGTTGATGTGCAGTTAACAAGTTTCACCGATTACGGCTTACGTGCGCTGATTTACATGGCGTCGTTACCCGAGGGGAAGATGACCAGTATCTCTGAAGTGACAGAGGTCTACGGCGTATCCCGTAATCATATGGTCAAAATAATCAATCAACTTAGTCGTGCCGGATACGTTGCTGCCGTCCGCGGGAAGAATGGTGGGATCCGTCTCGGTAAACCGGCACAGAGTATTCGTGTTGGCGATGTGGTACGTGAACTGGAGCCGCTGTCTCTGGTGAACTGCAGCAGCGAGTTCTGCCACATCACGCCCGCTTGCCGCCTGAAACAGGCGCTTTCTAAGGCCGTGCAAAGTTTTCTCATGGAACTGGATAACTACACGCTGGCCGATTTGGTTGAAGAGAATCAACCGCTTTATAAATTATTGCTGGTGGAATGAAGAAAATTTCCACCGGAGCTGACAACGGAGGAACCGACATGTCACACGATCCTTTCCAGGAACGCGAAGCCGAAAAATACGCGAATCCTATCCCCAGCCGCGAGTTCATCATTGAACACTTAACAAAACGCGAAAAACCCGCCAATCGTGAAGAACTTGCCGTTGAATTAAATATTGAAGGTGAAGAGCAGATTGAAGCCCTTCGCCGCCGCCTGCGCGCGATGGAGCGCGACGGGCAACTGGTCTTTACCCGCCGCCAGTGCTACGCGCTGCCGGAACGCCTCGATCTGCTGAAAGGGACCGTCATTGGTCACCGCGATGGCTTCGGCTTCCTGCGCGTGGAAGGCCGTAAAGACGATCTGTATCTCTCATCTGAACAGATGAAAATGTGCATCCACGGCGACCAGATCCTGGCGCAGCCGCTGGGCGCTGACCGTAAAGGTCGCCGCGAAGCGCGCGTCGTGCGCGTTCTGGTGCCAAAAACCAGCCAGATTGTTGGCCGTTACTTCACCGACGCGGGCGTGGGCTTCGTGGTGCCGGACGACAGCCGTCTGAGCTTCGACATTCTGATCCCACCTGAAGAGGTGATGGGCGCCCGCATGGGCTTTGTGGTGGTGGTGGAACTCACCCAGCGCCCAACCCGTCGCACCAAAGCGGTAGGTAAAATCGTCGAAGTGCTTGGCGATAACATGGGGACTACGATGGCCGTTGATATGGCATTGCGCACCCATGAAATTCCGTACATCTGGCCGAAAGCGGTTGAAGAGCAGATCGAAAGCCTGCGCGAAGAAGTGCCGGAAGAGTCCAAAGTGGGCCGCGTGGATCTACGCTCCCTGCCGCTGGTCACTATCGACGGTGAAGACGCCCGCGACTTCGATGACGCCGTCTACTGCGAGAAAAAACGCGGCGGCGGCTGGCGCCTGTGGGTTGCTATCGCTGACGTAAGCTACTATGTTCGTCCGCACACCCCGCTGGATAACGAAGCGCGCAGCCGCGGTACCTCGGTCTACTTCCCGTCGCAGGTCGTGCCGATGCTGCCGGAAGTGCTGTCTAACGGCCTTTGCTCCCTGAACCCGCAGGTTGACCGCCTCTGTATGGTTTGCGAGATGACCATCTCCACCAAAGGGCGCTTAACCGGCTACAAATTCTACGAAGCGGTGATGAGCTCGCACGCGCGTCTGACCTATACCAAGGTCTGGCATATGCTGCAGGGCGACCAGGATCTGCGCGAACAGTACGCGCCGCTGGTCAAACACATCGAAGAGCTGCATAACCTCTACAAAACGCTGGATCAGGCGCGCGAAGAACGCGGCGGGATCTCGTTTGAAAGCGAAGAGGCGAAATTTATCTTCAACGCCGAGCGCCGCATTGAACGTATCGAACAGACCCAGCGTAACGATGCGCACAAGCTGATCGAAGAATGTATGATTCTGGCGAATATCTCGGCGGCACGCTTCGTCGAAAAAGCCAAAGAACCGGCGCTGTTCCGTATTCACGATAAACCGTCGACGGAAGCCATCACCGCGTTCCGCTCCGTACTGGCCGAGCTCGGTCTGGAATTGCCGGGCGGCAATAAGCCAGAGCCGCGCGATTACGCCGAGCTGCTGGAATCCATTAGCGATCGTCCTGATGCAGAAATGCTGCAGACAATGCTGCTGCGCTCGATGAAGCAGGCGATTTACGATCCGGAAAACCGCGGTCACTTCGGCCTGGCTCTGCAGTCTTACGCCCACTTTACGTCGCCGATCCGTCGTTATCCTGACCTCTCTCTGCACCGTGCAATCAAGTATCTGCTGGCGCAGGAGCAGGGGCATAAAGGGAACACCACCGAAACCGGTGGCTACCACTATTCGATGGAAGAGATGCTGCAGCTGGGTCAGCACTGCTCCATGACCGAACGCCGTGCTGATGAAGCTACCCGCGACGTGGCGGACTGGCTGAAGTGTGACTTTATGCTGGACCAGGTCGGTAACGTCTTCAAAGGTGTGATTGCCAGCGTGACCGGCTTTGGCTTCTTCGTTCGTCTGGACGAGCTGTTTATCGACGGTCTGGTGCACGTCTCCAGCCTGGATAATGACTACTACCGCTTCGACCAGGTCGGCCAGCGTCTGATTGGCGAATCTGGCGGCCAGACCTATCGTCTGGGCGACCGTGTGGAAGTGAAGGTTGAGGCCGTGAATATGGACGACCGTAAAATCGACTTCAGCCTGATCTCCAGCGAGCGCGCCCCGCGTAACGTTGGTAAAACCGAACGCGAAAGAACGAAAAAAGGCGGAAACGGCAAAACGAGCGGCAAGCGCCGTCAGGCCGGTAAGAAGGTGAACTTCGAGCCGGACAGCGCGTTCCGCGGTGAGAAGAAGCAGAAGCCGAAGGCGGCGAAGAAAGAAGCCCGTTCAGCGAAGAAACCTTCCGCGAAGACACAGAAAATAGCGGCTGCCACCAAAGCGAAGCGCGCGGCCAAGAAAAAGCAGGCGGAGTAAAATCTCCCCTCATCCTGACCCTCTCCCCAACGGGGGGAGGGGAAATACTTATTACGAGAACCATCAATGAGTGAAATGATTTACGGCATCCACGCGGTGCAGGCCCTTCTCGAGCGCGCACCGGAGCGTTTTCAGGAAGTGTTTATTCTGAAAGGGCGTGAAGATAAGCGTCTGATGCCGCTGATCCATGCCCTGGAAGCGCAGGGTGTGGTGATCCAGCTGGCGAACCGCCAGTTCCTGGATGAAAAAAGTGAAGGCGCGGTTCACCAGGGGATCATTGCCCGCGTGAAGCCGGGCCGTCAGTATCAGGAAAACGATCTGCCGGATCTGATCGCTGAGCTGGAGAATCCGTTCTTCTTGATCCTCGATGGCGTAACCGATCCGCACAACCTCGGCGCGTGTCTGCGCAGCGCGGATGCAGCGGGCGTGCATGCGGTGATTGTGCCGAAAGATCGCTCCGCGCAGCTGAACGCGACGGCGAAGAAGGTGGCCTGCGGCGCGGCGGAAAACGTTCCGCTGATCCGCGTGACCAACCTGGCGCGCACCATGCGTCTGCTGCAGGAAGAGAACATCTGGATCGTCGGTACCGCCGGTGAAGCGGATCATACCCTGTATCAGAGCAAAATGACCGGCCGTCTGGCGCTGGTGATGGGTGCGGAAGGTGAAGGCATGCGTCGTTTGACCCGCGAGCACTGCGACGAGCTGATCAGCATCCCGATGGCGGGCAGCGTGTCGTCTCTGAACGTTTCCGTTGCGACGGGCATCTGCCTGTTTGAAGCGGTGCGTCAGCGGGGAGAATAAACAGCAAGGCCGTCCACAGGATGGCCTTTAGTGTTTTCTCCCTCTCCCCGTGGGAGAGGGCCGGGGTGAGGGCATCAGACGGTGACAACCTCACTCCTCTAACGACCGCAAATGGTCATCCTTCCTCAGGGTCATCAGCGCGAAAATACTTACGACGGCCGTCGCCATCACGTAATACGCCGGAATATCCAGGTTGCCCGTCTGCTTAATCAGCCCGGTAATGATTAACCCTGCGCATCCCGAGAAAATCGCGTTCGATAACGAGTAGGCCAGCCCCAGGCCCGTATAGCGCACGCGCGTCGGGAACATCTCAGAGAGCATTGCCGGGCCCGGCCCCGCCAGCATGCCCACCAGACCGCCCGCAATTAATACCACTATCGCTTTCACCGCCAGCGTGCTGGACTCCGCCTGCAGAAGTTTCAGCAGCGGCAGGGCGAGGATCAGCAGCAGCGCGGTGGCGATAATCATCAACGTGCGACGCCCGATCCGGTCGCTCACGATCCCCGACGGAATAATGGTTAGCGCAAACCCAACGTTCGAAATCACCGCGATCAGCAGCGCCTGGTTAAACCCGGTGTGTAGCGCCGACTGGAGATAGGTCGGCATAATCACAAGGTAAGTGTAACCCGCCGCAGACCAGACCATTACGCGGCCAATCCCCATCACGATGGCCCGGAGCGTGGCGGCAGTATCCGCCTTAGCGACAACCGGTTTGTCCTGCTGCTGCACAAAGCTGGGCGTCTCCTCCATGCTGACACGAAGCCACAGCGCAACAACACCCATGGGCAGCGCAAGGAAGAAAGGAATGCGCCAGCCCCAGTCGTGCAGGGCTTCAGGCGTGAGTAGGGCGGAGAGCAGCGCCACGATGCCTGCGCCCGCTAACAGCCCCAGCGCCACGGTAAAGGACTGCCACGCGCCATAGAGCCCACGCTTGCCGCGCGGGGCGAACTCCGTCATCAGCGAGACCGCACCGCCGTACTCGCCGCCCGCGAACAGTCCCTGCAGGATGCGAAGCAGCGTAACGATCAGCGGTGCGGCAATCCCGATGCTGGCATAGACCGGCACAATGCCGATGGCGGCGGTGGCCAGCGTCATGAGCACCAGAACAATAATGAGCGTCGGCTTACGGCCAATTCGGTCGCCGATGCGTCCAAACACCACCGCGCCCAGCGGACGGAAGAAGAAGGCGATGGCGAATGAGGCGTAGGTGAGGATCAGGCTGGTAAGTCCCGCTTCCCCTTCAAGCTGGAAGAAGTTCTTCGCAATGACGGTCGCCAGAAAACCGTAGACCGCAAACTCATACCACTCGATAAAGTTACCAATGGAGCCGGCAATTAATGCTCGCTTGTGCGCATCCGGTTGCATAACTTTCCTCACTGAAAGGGGGAGAGAATAAATTATTCAACAAAAGCGAAGTCATGAAATAGTTTATTCTTATGTTCTGTGAGCTATTTCACGAATGATATCAGCGGGATCGTGAACGTGTGACTCCCCTCCCATGCATCGTGTGCGCGCTCTGTCCATACTTATCGTCATTGCCACTGAAGGAGGGAGACAGTATGCACTGGCAGACCCATACCGTTTTCAATCAACCCGCACCGCTTTCCAACAGCAACCTTTTCCTTTCGGACTGCGCGCTGCGTGACGCAGTTTCGCGCGAGGGGGCCGAGTGGGATGTTGAGCTGCTCGCCAGCATCGGGCAGCAGTTAGGTACTGCAGAGTCGCTGGAGCTGGGCAGGCTGGCGAACGTGAATCCGCCGGAGTTGCTTCGCTATGACGCCACCGGAGAGCGACTGGATGACGTCCGCTTTCACCCGGCATGGCACCTGCTGATGCAGGGGTTGTGTGCCAATCGGGTACATAACCTGGCATGGGAAGAGGAGGCGCGTAAAGGGTCGTTTGTCGCGCGGGCCGCACGCTTTGTGCTTCATGCTCAGGTGGAAGCGGGCACGCTTTGTCCGGTCACCATGACGTTTGCCGCGACACCGCTCCTGCAGCAGGCGCTCCCCAGACTCTTTCACGACTGGCTGACGCCGCTGCTCAGCGATCGCTACGATCCGCATCTTGCGCCTGGCGCACAAAAGCGCGGCCTGCTGATTGGTATGGGGATGACGGAAAAGCAGGGCGGCTCGGACGTGCTGAGCAACACCACCAAAGCGGAAAAATGCGGTGATGGCAGCTACCGGCTGGTGGGACACAAATGGTTTTTCTCCGTCCCGCAAAGCGATGCGCATCTCGTGCTGGCGCAGGCGAAGGGCGGGTTGTCCTGCTTTTTTGTGCCGCGCTTTTTGCCTGATGGACAGCGCAACGCCGTCCGGCTGGAGCGCCTTAAGGACAAGCTCGGGAATCGCTCCAACGCCAGCAGCGAGGTGGAGTTTCTTGATGCCTCCGGCTGGCTGCTGGGGGAAGAGGGCGAAGGGGTACGGCAGATCCTCAAAATGGGCGGTCTGACGCGCTTTGACTGCGCGCTGGGCAGCCACGGACTGATGCGTCGGGCGCTGTCCGTGGCGCTGTACCATGCGCATCAGCGCCAGACCTTCGGCAAAAATCTTATCGATCAGCCGCTCATGCGCGAAGTGCTAAGCCGGATGGCGCTGGTGCTGGAGGGGCAAACGGCGCTGCTGTTTCGCCTGGCGCGGGCGTGGGATAAACGCACGGATCCGCAGGAGGCGGCATGGGCGCGGCTGTTTACCCCGGCCGCGAAGTTTAGCGTGTGCAAAGCGGGCATCCCGTTTGTCGCTGAAGCGATGGAGGTGCTGGGCGGAGTCGGGTACTGCGAGGAGAGCGAACTTCCCCGCCTGTATCGCGAGATGCCGGTGAACAGCATCTGGGAAGGGTCCGGCAACATCATGTGCCTGGACGTGCTGCGCGTGCTGGCGAAGCAGCCGGGGATTCACGATCTGCTTGCCGATGAGTTTGCACAGGTAAAAGGGCAGGACAGACACTTCGACCGCAGCTGGCGACAGCTTCAGCAAAAACTGCGTAAACCGCAGGAGGCGCAGGGGCGGGAGATCGCGCAGCAGCTTTTCCTGCTGGGTGCCGGGAGCGAAATGCTGCGGCACGCGTCGCCTCCGGTGGCGCAGGCGTGGTGCCGCATGATGCTCGATACCCGTGGCGGCACGCTGATGAGCGAGCAGGTGCAAAGCGACCTGCTGCTGCGTGCGACGGGCAGAGTCGGTTAGCCTTTTAGCTGGAACAGGCTCACCAGCTGGGCCAGATGTGATCCCTTCTCGCGCAGCGTTTGAGCCGTTTGTTCGCTGCGTGAGATACGATCGGCATTGATATGCGACGCTTCGCCAATGTGGGTCATGGCGAGATTAACCTGGCCAATCCCTGCGGACTGCTCGCGTGAGGCATGGTTAATCTCGGTGACCAGCTGGCTGATGTTATCGATATGAATGATGATGTCATCCATCGCCAGGCGGGTCTTTTCAGACAGCGCATGGCCCTCACTCACTTTTCTGAGCGTATCGCCAATCAGCTGTTCAATCTCCTTCACCGCGTTAGCGCTGCGTCCCGCCAGGGCGCGAACTTCCTGCGCGACTACCGCAAACCCTTTTCCGTGCTCACCGGCGCGGGCCGCTTCCACTGCCGCATTCAGCGCCAGAATATTGGTCTGGAAAGCGATGGATTCGATCACGCGCGTGATGTCTTCTATGCGTTTTGACGCTTCGCGAATATCGTCCATGGTCGATACCGCGTGGGTGACCGTCTCACCGCCCTGATGGACCGCGAGCGAGGTTTCACCGACCAGCTGCTGCGTTTGCTCCATGTTGGCGGCATTTTGCTGCACGGTGGCGGCC
The DNA here is from genome assembly GCF_034107425.1 of Enterobacter sp. 148H3. Lineage (NCBI taxonomy): Bacteria > Pseudomonadati > Pseudomonadota > Gammaproteobacteria > Enterobacterales > Enterobacteriaceae > Enterobacter > Enterobacter sp. 148H3. The sequence goes on from NZ_JAWNEI010000014.1 coordinate 50,615, forward strand.
AGCTGCTCCATGCTGGCGGAGGTCTCTTCCACGCTGCTCGCCTGCTTGTTGATCTGCTCTGAAATCTCGCCGGTGTCGGCGGCCAGCGCGTTGGTGCCCAAATGGATCTCGCCAGCGGCCTCGCGGACCTGCAGGACAATTTTTTGCAGGCCGCCGCCGATTCCGTTAATGGCGTCGATCAGCTGGCCGACTTCGTCCTGGCGCGTCACGGGCAGGCTGGAACGGAGATCCCCTGCGGCATATTGCCGGGCAAGATGGATCACATTGCGCAGCGGGCGGGTCAGCACGCGGCGAATAAGAATCACGAACAGGCCAGCAAACAGGATGGATAAGACCACGCCGGCAAGCAAGAAGCGATCGCGCATGGCGGTAACGCTTGAGAGCAGCACCGATTTATCCACTTCGCCGACGATAGTCCAGTTCCAGCCTGGCAGCGGGGTATAGGCCATTTTCAGCGTGCGGCCGTCGTCGCTTACGCGTTCCAGCGTGCCGGGCTTGTCACTCAAAAGCTGTTGCTGCGTCGCGCCGTCCCACTTCGGCAGCTGTCCCTCTTCACCGGCATGGAACAGGTATTGCCCGCGCGTTTTGCCGTTGCTGCGATCCAGCACGAAGAAGTGACCGCTCTCGCCCAGGCGGCGGGTGAGGATTTTTTCGCGCATGACGTTCCAGGAATGCGTAATGTCCACGCCAACGAAGACGATCGCAATGACCTGGCCATCGGCGTTTTTAACCGGCTGATACTGGGTGATATAGCGTTTGCCAAACAGCAGCGCCAGGCCACGGTAGACTTCCCCTCTGTTGACGGCGGCAAAGGCCGGGCTGGCGGTATCCAGCACGGTGCCCATCGCCCGCTCGCCGTTCTCTTTGCGCAGGGAGGTGGCGACGCGAACAAAGTCGTTACCGCTGCGTACAAACAGCGTGGAGATTGCTCCCGTACGGCTCAGAAAGTCATCGGAAAAAGAGGTATTTTCATGGAGTTCAGCGTCTCCCCCTTTCAGTAGGGGAACGGTGAGCCCGTTAATGGTCCGGGGCTGCTGAGTATCGACGCTAAAAGGCTGGGGCAGAAATGTCGTAAACAGTTTGGTGTAACTTTCGACTTCTTCGCTCAGGCTGGTATTAAACATCTGCACCATGTCGACCATGCCTGTGGACTGATTATGCAGGTCTTCGACGGCGAGGGCTTCAAGCTGCTGGCTGGCTTTTTGACTGAGCAGAAAAGTGAAAAGCAGAAACAGCGTGGCGACACTGATGCCCGTAAGCAGCGACAGCTTTGCCCCCAAGCCTGCACGGCGAAAAACGTTGATCATAAATTGCTCATCATTGAAAAGGTATGGTTCTTCAACGGCAGAGCGGGGATTACGTTTACTGAATTAATGTAACAAAATGTTATTTTATTGTTATTGATTGGTTTTTCATAAGATAAAAAATTTGCAAAAACGAAAAGCCACTAAAAATAAGTGGCTTTTATCAGGAGGGATATTACACGTAAAGAATGGCCTGTACTCGCCAGTGGTCGATGTGGTGATCTTCCTGCATCTGGATGATGCGATACCATGAAGCACCCTGCTCATCGGCCTTTAATGCCACAACGCGTTCAACGTCCTGCGGGCTCCCCGAGATATTATTCACGGAGATCTGGCCAATTTCATTCAGGCCAGTCACACAGTCAGCACTGGCGAATTCTGCTGACTGCGCGGTGGTGCTCACCAGGCCTGCTGAGAGCAACAGAGAGGTCAAAGCAAGAGTTCGTTTCATCGTCAGCTCCATTTCACATATCTCCGGTATCCGCCGGGCAATCCTTCGCGAATAAACTCCCTTCCATTGACGCGGGCATGGAGTTTATTGTGGACAGGAAAATGTCTATGGACGCAAAGCAGTGTAAATCTCGTTCAAAGGAAAACCATTATTTACGGTACAAAATGGCCTGTGAATACCACTGTCCCGTTATGATGGTTTCGTCGATCATAATGATGACGTAATAATCTGCTTTGGCGGCGACGGCCTGTGCTTTTATTGCCGCTTCTGCGTCATCGGGGGAGCCGCGTACCAGCGCGGAAATCGTGCCCATTCGTTGTAATCCTTCCGTCTGATTACGACGAATCTCCTGTGGATGATCGGCGACCGGTGGAGCGGGTTGCGGCGTTCCCTGCAGCGCGCTACAGCCACTAAGCAGAAACACCAGCACTAAAGCAGCAAACCTGCGCATAACCATATCTCGTTTCCTGATAGCCATAGTGTAGTTGTCTGTGAATTTAGTTTTGGGGGAATGTTCCCGAAGTGTTATCTGGGACGTAAATTTCGAATGAAAATGACGTGAAAGCGTAACCCAGTTCTCAACATTATGAATCATACATTCGCACAGGGTCGACAATGATTGAAATTGAAATACGCCACCTCGGCGACCATGAAATTTTACACGCGATGCCTGCGGGTAAACGTGATAAACCGCTGCCTGTTGTGGTTTTTTATCACGGGTTCACCTCATCGAAGCTGGTTTACAGTTATTTTGCCGTTGCGCTGGCGCAGGCGGGTTTTCGCGTGGTGATGCCGGATGCGCCTGACCACGGCGCCCGCTTTAAGGGCAATGAACAGGCGCGGCTTGGGCAGTTCTGGCACATTCTGCACGGGAGTCTGACCGAGTTTGCCGGGGTGCGCGATGCGCTTTATGAGTCCGGCCTGGTTGCAGACAATCGTCTGGCTGTCGCCGGCGCGTCGATGGGCGGTATGACGGCGCTGGGGATTATGACGCATCATCCGGAAGTGAAGTCGGTCGCCTGCCTGATGGGCTCGGGTTATTTTGCGTCGCTGGCGAAGACGCTCTTTCCCCCTCAGGAATTAGCGGAAATCACCGCGACGCTCGAAGAGTGGGATGTGACCCAGTCATTGCCGCGCGTGGCCGATCGCCCACTGCTGCTATGGCACGGTGATGCGGATGATGTGGTCCCGCCCGAGGGAACCTTCCGTCTGCAGCAGGCATTAATGAATGAAGGACTGGACGGTAATCTGACCTGCCTGTGGGAACCTGGCGTCCGCCACCGCATCACGCCAGCGGCGCTGGACGCCACGGTGGCATTTTTCCGCCAGCACCTTTAAATGCGCAGCACCTTTACTCTCTGATCTTCCAGCTTCTGGAGGAACTCACGGGGTCTTTTACCGATGGTATTCCGGAGCCTTTCTCAAAAAAAAGCCCCCGGGCAGGGGGCAACGTCAACTATGGCTATGTTCTCGTTGTTGGCTTTCCAGGTGCTAGCGTTAAAGCGTTATCGGTAAATATCTGCACTGGCGTGCATGTTGCCGTTGCTGCCGGGCTCACGGGTTAACATCACGTGGTAATAGGTTGCGCCCTGCGCATCGGTTTCTTCGTTTAGGGCCTGATCTGCTTCACTTTCCGTGGCGAAATTATGATTGATGTAAATTACGCCCAAGCTTTGCACATCATCCATGTTTCTGGCCTGTCGGCTGTCTATCTTGATGGCTGCCATCGCGTTTGCACTGAGCAAAAGCGCCGCCATTATGGCTAATGCGATTTTTTTCATGATATGCGCTCCACGACTACGTGCTGCGAGAGGGGGGATGCTCCTTCTTTAATTCAGGCGATCTCTGATTAAAGTGTAATCACTCATCCAGCGGGGATGCGTGACCATTTCTGATGCAGTTGTTCAAAAAAACAACGCTTCCGGGTGTGACCAATTTTAAATCACCTACTTAGACCCGCTTCGCGCTTTGTGCGAATTATTTGTGCAATCAGCTTGAGTTTCCAGGGGCGCGCAAGTATTATGACGCGTCAATTTTTCAGCCGACCTTTAACACGTTCCTTGCCTCCCCGGGCCTCGGCTGACCCAGACAGGAGGCTGAATAATCCGTAAGGAGCAATTCGATGCGTCATTACGAAATCGTTTTTATGGTCCATCCTGACCAGAGCGAACAGGTTCCGGGTATGATCGAGCGTTACTCTGCTGCCATCACTGGTGCAGAAGGTACGATCCACCGTCTGGAAGACTGGGGCCGCCGTCAGCTGGCTTACCCGATCAACAAACTGCACAAAGCACACTACGTTCTGATGAACGTTGAAGCGCCGCAGGAAGTGATCGATGAGCTGGAAACTACCTTCCGCTTCAACGATGCCGTTATCCGCAGCATGGTTATGCGTACCAAAAACGCAGTTACCGAAGCATCTCCGATGGTTAAAGCGAAAGACGAGCGCCGTGAGCGTCGCGATGATTTCGCAAACGAAACCGCAGATGATTCTGATGCTGGGGATTCTGAAGAGTAATTTCTGATGACCAACCGTCTGGCGTTGTCCGGCATCGTATGCAGGGCTCCCCTTCGAAAGGTCAGTCCATCAGGAATTCCGCATTGCCAGTTCGTGCTTGAGCATCGTTCTGTGCAAGAGGAAGCCGGGTTTCACCGGCAGGCGTGGTGCCAAATGCCCGTTATTATTAGCGGACACGAAAACCAGGCCATTACTCACAGTTTAACGGTCGGTAGCGCAGTAATCGTTCAGGGGTTCATCTCTTGCCACAAGGCAAAGAACGGCCTGAGCAAAATGGTTCTGCATGCCGAGCAGATTGATTTGATAGATTCTGGAGACTAGCCATATGGCACGTTATTTCCGTCGTCGCAAGTTCTGCCGTTTCACCGCGGAAGGCGTTCAAGAGATCGACTATAAAGATATCGCAACGCTGAAAAACTACATCACCGAAAGCGGTAAGATTGTCCCAAGCCGTATCACCGGTACTCGTGCAAAATACCAGCGTCAGCTGGCTCGCGCTATCAAACGCGCTCGCTACCTGTCCCTGCTGCCGTACACTGATCGTCATCAGTAATCGGGCACGGTCCATTAATACGACTTTAAGAGGATAAGGTAATGCAAGTTATTCTGCTTGATAAAGTAGCAAACCTGGGCAGCCTGGGTGATCAGGTTAACGTTAAAGCGGGTTACGCACGTAACTTCCTGGTTCCACAGGGTAAAGCTGTTCCAGCTACCAAGAAAAACGTAGAGTTTTTCGAAGCACGTCGCGCTGAACTGGAAGCCAAACTGGCTGACGTTCTGGCGGCTGCTAACGCTCGCGCTGAAGCAATCAACGCACTGGGCACCGTTACCATCGCGTCTAAATCAGGCGACGAAGGTAAACTGTTCGGTTCCATCGGTACCCGCGATATCGCTGATGCAGTAACTGCTGCAGGCGTTAAAGTGGCTAAGAGCGAAGTTCGTCTGCCGAACGGCGTTCTGCGTACCACTGGTGAGCACGAAGTTGACTTCCAGGTTCACAGCGAAGTGTTCGCTAAACTGGTTGTTAACGTTGTAGCTGAGTAATTTTTACTCTGCTCACGTTGAAACGCCGGCCTTGTGCCGGCGTTTTGCTTTTTACAGCTCCGGGCCCTTAACGCGCCCTGATAAAACTGCCGTCTGGCTGGCGGGTAAACAGCACCTGTTGTCCGTTTCCTGTATCAATCGTTAATCCTGTCACCACACCGCTGGCATTCTGACGAACCTGCACCATCTGTCCATTCTGCAGGTTACTGAGCGGCTTACCTGCACCTTCTACCTTCGCCATGGCATATACGTCGGTTGGCGGCAGGTTATGGTCGCGGAACAGCTGTGCCAGGGTTTTGCCCGGCTCCACGCGATAGGAACGCCACTGTTGCTCAATGCCGGTAGGCTGTTGCGTCTGAGGCTGAGACGGGGCGGCGGCTTGATCCTGCGGCTGTTCATCCTGAATGGGCTCTGGCTCAACCGGTGCAACCTGACCCGGATCGTTAGACGGGGTGACAAGCTGCGTTTGCATCGGCTGTGCGTCAGGCTGCGGTCGCGTCTGCGACTGAATGTCCAGTTGGGCATTCCGGGTAACGGGTACGGTATCGACATCATCGCTCCCGGAAGGAAGCAGGAAGCCCACGATCACCATCAGCGCGCCAATGATGATCCCTCTGCGATGCAGAGGAGGCAGCGGGTCCATGATGCGAAAATTGTCCGGCGCCTGCCAGATTTTCGCCAGGGTAGGTTTCAGTTCAAATCGCCCGGGCATGGCACTCCTCCTGCTCCGCGTCTTTTTTATCCTGTGTTCCGAAGTATAGTTTGCTAACTGCCTGAACGGCGTAGCAAACCCGACATCCGTGACATCAGTTCGGGATTAATCCTGGTTATCTCTATTGTTTCTGTTTCGTCGCGGTTTGTCACCTTAACTTCAGACAAAGTTTTACCCATAAGGGCATGGCTGATATGCTGCCCGCTACTTTAAATGTGATGGAAGGAAAACCCATGACCACCCCGACTTTTGACACTATCGAAGCGCAGGCAAGTTACGGTATCGGCTTGCAGGTAGGACAGCAGCTGAGCGAATCCGGCCTGGAAGGTCTGTTACCAGAAGCGCTGGTGGCGGGTATCGCTGACGCACTGGAAGGCAAACAGCCTGCCGTTCCGGTTGACGTTGTGCACCGTGCGCTGCGTGAAATCCACGAACGTGCTGACGCCGTGCGTCGTGCGCGCTTCGAAGAGATGGCCGCCGAAGGTGTGAAATATCTGGAAGAGAACCGTGAGCGTGAAGGCGTGAACAGCACCGAGTCTGGTCTGCAGTTCCGCGTGATCAATCAGGGTGACGGCGCAATCCCGGCGCGTACCGACCACGTTCGCGTACACTACACCGGTAAGCTGATCGACGGTACCGTGTTCGACAGCTCCGTGGCGCGCGGCGAACCGGCTGAGTTCCCGGTGAACGGCGTTATCGCAGGCTGGATTGAAGCGCTGACCCTGATGCCAGTCGGTTCCAAATGGGAACTGACTATTCCGCATAACCTGGCCTACGGCGAGCGCGGCGCTGGCGCGTCCATCCCTCCATTCAGCACCCTGGTCTTTGAAGTCGAGCTGCTGGAAATTCTGTAATCGACTTTTCTTATTTCCTCTCTCCGGTTGGGGAGAGGAAAATAGTGTTAAAACCTATAGTTATGGTGCAATCAACATTTTATCTTGCAAACGAAACTGTTGCGTGTATTTTTGTGAGCTGTTTCGCGCTGCATGAGTGATATGACACTCACTTTCAACATATTATTAACATAATATCTAAATCATAGTATTCATCCCGCCGATTCTTACCTAATATCGATTAGCCCTTACAAGGGAACGTCATCTTTTGACGTATTTAAAGGCCAGAAGAGCCTTAACAACACAGACAGGCATAAACAGGAAAATATCACATGGTAGATCAGGTTAAAGTCGTCGCCGACGAAGGGGCGTCGTCTGAACAGTCGCTACGACGCAATCTCACAAACCGTCATATTCAGCTCATTGCCATCGGGGGTGCCATCGGTACCGGGCTGTTTATGGGGTCAGGCAAAACTATTAGTCTCGCCGGGCCGTCAATCATATTCGTTTATATGATTATCGGTTTTATGCTGTTCTTCGTGATGCGTGCAATGGGTGAACTGCTGCTCTCGAACCTCGAATACAAATCCTTTAGCGACTTCGCTTCTGACCTGCTCGGGCCGTGGGCGGGCTATTTCACCGGCTGGACCTACTGGTTCTGCTGGGTTGTCACCGGTATGGCGGACGTCGTGGCGATTACCGCCTACGCGCAGTTCTGGTTCCCGGGTCTGTCGGACTGGGTCGCCTCGCTGGCGGTTATTGTTCTGCTGCTGAGCCTGAACCTCGCCACCGTTAAAATGTTCGGTGAGATGGAGTTCTGGTTCGCGATGATCAAAATCGTGGCCATTGTCGGGCTCATCGTGGTGGGCCTGGTGATGGTGCTCACCCACTTCCAGTCACCAACGGGCGTTCAGGCGTCGTTTACCCATCTGTGGAATGACGGCGGCTGGTTCCCGAAAGGCATCAGCGGCTTCTTTGCCGGCTTCCAGATCGCGGTGTTCGCGTTTGTGGGAATTGAGCTGGTCGGAACGACCGCTGCGGAAACCAAAGATCCGGAGAAGTCCCTGCCGCGCGCCATCAACTCCATTCCGGTGCGTATCATCATGTTCTACGTCTTCGCGCTGATCATCATTATGTCCGTGACGCCATGGAGCTCGGTGGTGCCAAGCAAGAGCCCGTTCGTTGAGCTGTTCGTGCTGGTAGGCCTGCCTGCTGCCGCGAGCCTGATTAACTTCGTGGTGCTGACCTCTGCGGCATCTTCCGCGAACAGCGGCGTGTTCTCCACCAGCCGTATGCTGTTTGGCCTGGCGCAGGAAGGCGTGGCGCCGAGCGCGTTCGCCAAGCTCTCTAAGCGTGCCGTACCGGCAAAAGGGCTGACCTTCTCCTGCATGTGCCTGCTGGGCGGCGTGGTGATGCTCTACGTGAACCCAAGCGTGATTGGCGCGTTCACCATGATCACCACAGTCTCAGCGATCCTGTTTATGTTCGTCTGGACCATCATCCTCTGTTCATATCTGGTGTACCGCAAGCAGCGCCCACATCTGCATGAGAAATCGATCTACAAGATGCCGCTGGGCAAGCTGATGTGCTGGGTGTGCATGGCGTTCTTCGTCTTCGTGCTGGTTCTGCTGACGCTGGAAGATGATACCCGTCAGGCACTCATCGTCACGCCGCTGTGGTTTATCGCGCTGGGGCTGGGCTGGGTGTTTATCGGTAAGAAACGTATGGCAGGCGTACGGTAAAAGCAAAACGGCAACTTCGGTTGCCGTTTTTAGTTTTTGCACCCTCTCCCGTGGCAGAGGGGCGGGGTGGGGGCATCAGGCCGCAGCGGCCTTTTTTATTCCCCCGCTAATGCCCGCGGGAACAGAACGTTGTTCTCGAGACTGATGTGTTCCATCAGGTCGTCAATCATCTCGTTAATGCCGTTGTACATCGCTTTCCACGTTGTGCACGCTTCTGGCGGCGGCGTAACGTTGTGGGTGGTGTGTTTGATCACTTCCAGCAGTTCGCCCGCGTCATCATGCTCGCTTTCCATCACGTTGATGGGCCCCATCGCCTGGCTTCCCATACCCTGTTTAATCATCGGGAAGAGGATCTGCTCTTCCTTCATCATGTGGCTTGAAAGCTCTTCGTGCAGCAGGGTCAGGTACTTTGCCAGACCGCGCGGTACGGAAGGTTTGTCGGCATGGACGCGCTCGACTTTGGTCGCCTGAAGAATCAGTTCCGGCAGTTGCTCACGGTGACGGTCATGATAACGCACGATGATATGGTCGATGATTTCCGCGAGCGGAGCGGTTCGCCAGTCTTTGTCGACGGGCTGCTCGGCCAGCTGCGCCAGCTCTGCTTCAATAACCTCAACGTCCAGCTCTTTGCGTGAGGCCGCCCGCTCCAGTGTTTGCTTACCGCCGCAGCAGTAGTCCATATCGTATTTACGGAACAGCGCAGAAGCGCGAGGAATGGAGAGCGCCAGCTCGCCAAGGGGTTGGTCGCGAAAGGCCATAGCAGTTACCTCGTCATCAATAATATAAAGTGCATATTAAATGCATCTTTAGGCCAGCGCTATAACCCTTTAGAGGGAAGGGGTAAAGTGAGATGTGGATCACAAAAAAATCCCACTTTTAACTCTCTGAATGGGCTCAGGAAAGTGGTTTCGAAACTTTTTAAAGGTGGAGGAACAGTAAACAACCCGCCGCGCCTGCCGATATATCCACGTCAGACAAACCTGCATAAAACAAAGGCAACGCATGTTTAAACGTATAAAAGTCATTACCCTTCTGATTTCGGTGCTGCTTGTGCTCGGCATCATGCAAGTGATTTCCGCCGGTATCTTTATCAACGCCCTGAATAACGATAAAGACAACTTCACCGTGTCGCAGCTCTCCAGCAAGAACGTGGCGGAGTTTACCGATGCGTGGATCAGTCTGAACCAGGCTCGCGTCACCCTGAACCGCGGGATGCTGCGCCTGCAAAGCAGCATGGCCTCTCAAATTAACGGCGGTCAGCTGAATGAGCTGGTGACCACGGCGAAAAATCTGCTGACTGAAGCGCAGGTTCATTACGATAAATACTATGCCCTGCCGAACACGCCAGGCCTGGATGAGAACCTGACCAACCAACTCGAAGAGCAGTACCGCATTTACTCTGCAACGCTGACGCAAATGAACGTTCTGCTGAGCCAGGGCAATCTGGAAGATATGTTCAAGCAGAATGCCGAACAGAAACAAAACGCGATGCAGACGGTTTATCGTGAATGGCGCGAAGCGCAGGCAATGCTTACCGATAAAGGCATCCAGGACAATGAAAGCGACTACAAGCGCATCCTGTGGATCCTTTCTGCGGTTATGCTGCTGGTGATTGTGGTGATTATCTCCAGCTGGATCGCCATGCGCCGCGTGCTGCTGCTGCCTCTTGAAGAGGTGATTAACCATATTCGCGCTATTGCGGCAGGCGATCTCACCCAGCCGATTCAGGCAGACGGTAATAATGAAATGGCCATCCTGGCGCGCAACGTGCAGGAGATGCAAACTTCGCTGGCAAACACCGTGGGCGTGGTGCGTGAAGGCGCAGATACCATTTACACCGGTGCAGGCGAAATCTCCGCTGGCAGTAACGACCTCTCTTCCCGTACCGAGCAGCAGGCCGCGTCTCTGGAAGAGACGGCAGCCAGCATGGAACAGCTGACGGCGACCGTGAAGCAGAACGCCGATAACGCGCGTCAGGCTTCCCGTCTGGCACTGGACGCCTCCTCAACGGCGAAGAAGGGCGGTAACGTGGTTGAAGGCGTCGTGCGGACGATGGACGAAATCGCCACCAGCTCCAGCAAAATTGCTCAAATTACTAACGTGATCGACGGCATTGCCTTCCAGACGAATATCCTGGCGTTAAACGCGGCGGTGGAAGCCGCGCGTGCGGGCGAGCAGGGCCGTGGTTTTGCGGTTGTTGCAGGCGAAGTGCGTACTCTTGCCCAGCGTAGCGCCCAGGCGGCGAAAGAGATTAAAGCGCTGATCGACGATTCCGGTGAACGCGTGAACGCGGGCTCTCAGCTGGTTAACGAAGCCGGGGAGACGATGGCAGAGATCGTTAATGCGGTTACCCGCGTCACCGACATTATGGGCGAAATTGCTTCGGCCTCTGACGAGCAGAGCCGTGGTATTGACCAGGTGGGCCAGGCGGTAGCCGAGATGGACCGCGTGACCCAGCAGAACGCCTCGCTGGTGGAGGAGTCTGCGGCCGCGGCGGCGGCGCTGGAAGATCAGGCTGCACGCCTGAACGAAGCGGTGGCGGTGTTCAAAATTACCCGCAACCAGGCGGTAAAAGCGGCGCCGGTAAAAACCTATGTGCCAAAAGCGCAGCCTGTCGCGGCGGCGTCTGAAGGGAACTGGGAAACGTTTTAAGGGCTTGCCCGGTGGCGGCTACGCCTTACCGGGCCTACGGTTTTGTAGGCCCTGCAAGCGCAGCGCCGCCGGGCAATACTCACATCTCCGATGCCGGAACAACCCTCGGTTTTTCCGGCTTCGCTCTCACCGCCATCACTACCCCCACCACCAACAGCACGATCCCACAGGTCGTGAACAGCGGCGGTACGCTCTGGCGCATCAGAAAGGTATAAAGCAGTCCGGCCAGGGTTTCGAAGACAATCAGCGGCCCTAATATCACCGTCGGCAGCTTCTGGCTGGCAATATTCCAGCACAGCGCGCCCACCCATGAACACAGCACGGCGATCGCAACCATCAGCCCAATAAATACCCACGGTCTTGGCCCGAAGGGCTGGGCGAAGTCCGGCTGCTGATGGCCCAGCCAGAGGCATGCGCCGAGATATCCCACGACGGATACGGGCAACGTGACCAGCGCCTGCGCCGTGGCCCACATCATCGGATGTTTGTCCGGATTCTCCCGCAGCCAGCGCGCGTTGCGCAGGGCATACCATGCCCAGCACGCCACGGAAATGAACGCCAGCACAATGCCAGAACCGTAACGCCACAGGTCAACATCCGCCTGCCCATGACGCAGCTCGGCAATATTGACGCATACCAACCCCAGGGCGGTGCATATCAGCGCCGGCGCCATTTTAGACCACGCCAGTTTGCCATCGCGCTGGCTGTAGAGCAGGTTAGCAAAGACGGGGATGACGACCGGCAGCGTGCCGATAATCATGGTTGATACCGGCGCACCGGTACGCTGAATGGCGCTCGCCAGGCAAACGTAATAGAGAAGATTGCCCATCATGGTCAGCGCCAGCGCGGTGGCCCAGTCCTGACGGCTGAGCTGACGCAAGCGCGCGCGTCCCAGCCACGCCAGAGGCAGGGCAATCAGCCCCAGAGCCAGATAACGTCCGGTCGACTGCAATATTGCCGGATACTCGGGCACGATCAGCGGGCCGACGAAAATCAGCCCCCACATCATCCCGGCCAGCAGGGCATACAACACTCCACTAATCATTTTTCCATCCACAGGTATTTACGCTGTATGCAGTGTAGGAGGGGAAAATACGCGCGTATTGTATGAGATTGCGCATTAGCGCCGGATGACCTGCTTCTGGTAGCGCACGGGCGTAATGCCGTAGCGGCGGGTAAACGCGCGGGTGAGATGCGACTGATCGGTCAGCCCGGTTGCGGCGGCGACCTCTGCGGCGGGCATGCCGTGCGTGAGGAATGCTTTGGCGCGCCAGAGGCGAATGGCCATCAGCATCTGATGTGGCGTCACGTGAAAATGGGCTTTAAACTGGCGCTGAAAATGATACGGGCTGAGTGAAACGACGCTGGCCAACTCGTCCAGCGTCAGGGGGTGCATGTAGTTTTCGTGCAGGTACTCGCGTACGCGTTCGAAGCGGTGCGCGCCCTCCTGAATCACCGGCGCGTGATGGGCCAGAGGCTGGAAGGTCTCAATCAGATCCAGCAGTAATCCTTTTTGCGCAAGCGGATCGTCCGTGTGCCACAGGCCGTAAATCAGCCTGCCGATTTGCTGTGAGCGCAACGGGTCATGGCGGGTCACGTCGCTAAACCACCAGTGCCTGAGGCCGGTCACCTCTTCAAGCAGATCGGGTTCGATATAGACCATCCGGTAGCGCCAGCCGCCCTCGGTGGCGGATTCACCGGTGTGGATCTCGTCCGGGTTCATGGTGACGACGGATTTTTCCGCCGCGAGATGCTGGGTACCGCGATAGCGAAAGCGTTCGGCACCGGTTTCAATCGTGCCGATCCCGAAGGCTTCATGGGTGTGAGGCTCAAAGGCGTAGTCAGAAATGTGCGCGTGATACAGTTCCAGTCCCGGCAGCTGCGCCAGATGGCGAAAGCGCGCGCTGTCTCTTTCATCATTAAACTGTTCCGGTACGCCTTGCACGTTGAGCCTCCTCGTGGTCATCTTTTCATTATCAGAGATGACCGGAGTTTATGCACTAAACATCTTTGCCCGGACGGTCTTACGGTAATCCCCCGGTGAAACCGTGGTTTTATGCTTAAACTGGCGATTAAAGTGCGCAATATCCTGATATCCCACCGCATTCGCGATCTCCTGAATGCACAGATTGGTGGATTGCAGCATTGTCATGGCGGATTCCATTCTGGCGGTTAATAAATACTGCAGCGGGGACATGTCGGTGGCATTTTTAAAGCGACGGTTGAAGTTGCGCAAACTCATGCCAGCCATAGCGGCAAGATTCTGCATGGATATATCCGAGGCGCAGTTGGCTTTTATCCAGGTTTGAATTTGAACAATATCTTCATCCGGGTGGGGTTTGTTTTCTTCACTGTAACACTGGCGATCAAACTGACTACGAATTTCATGGAAAAATGTTCGTTGTGTATGCGTGGCTACACGTTTCCCGTATATCGTTTCGATAAAATGAATAGTCAGATCTGACAGGGCCTTAACGCTGGCGGCACAGTAAATATTATCGGCCTGCGTGAGAAAATGTTTGGTTTGTAATTTTACGCTGGGGTAGTCGCGCGAGAATTGTTTGAAGTAGTGCCAGTGGGTGGTGGCGGGCTTTCCGTTGAGCAATCCCGACTCCGCCAGAAAACAGCAGCCCGTTCCGACGGCGGCGATACGGGTTCCTCGCGCAGCCTGCTCGGTCAACCATTTCAGAAGTTCAGGCTGTTGTCTGACCACTGCTCGAGGGTTGCGCCACAGGGCAGGAAGATAGATAACGTCATAGTGCCTGTCTGCGGCAAGCGTGGTATCGGCGGTAATGCTAAACCCACTTTGCGTCAGGATAGGCTCGTTATTTATGCCAATAGTATGAACTTTCAGTATATTCTCCGGACGACAGAGCCTGAACGTAGATGTCTCCGTTTTGTGCTTTTCTGCGTGGGATGTTGTTTTTTGCTCGGCTAAATAGCTGCTGGCTGCGGCTTTCCACATTTCAATCGGCAGACTGAGACCGGAACTTAGCATGCGTTCACATAACACAAATCCAATTTGTGTATTTGTCATTTTCGATTAATACCTGTTTTGACTATTATTTTTGGTGACTCATAGTTGCCCTGGCCAAAAAAGTCAGCATTTTGGCTGGATTTTCATATTAGCTTTTGTCGGTAATTTGTAAACTAATATCTGAAATTATCGCACTTGCACAAAATAAGTCTACGACCACTACAGGATGAATTATGGTGAAATTACCCGTAATAACGGCTTTTGGCGGCTATAGTCCAGCTGGTCGTAGTTCTTTTCATCATGCATTTCGCCGAATGATTATTGATTCATTATCGGAAGAGGAAAGGCAGGAGACGTTATTATCGTTAGCTATTCTGATGGGCGTGCTTAAATATGATGAAGGTGGGTATTGCGACATTTCAGGTAAAAGATTTACGCCCGCTCAGGCTGCCGCGCAGATAAAAGACGAGACGCTGGAAGGAACCCTTATCAGAATAATTACGCGCGACTATTTTGATGTCGATGCTATCACCAGCCATGCAAAATTGAATATGGTTTCTGGCGAAGAAGGATTCAGCTTTAATATCTCAGCCAGACAATTACCGCATCCCTTACCGGCGGGATGGCAGGTTGAGGAATTACCGGATCGGCGCGTGCGTATTACCGTTCAGGGAGAGATGGACTGTAAAATTGAGGCGTTGTTGCGCACGGAGGTTCAGGCTGCAGGTTTGCTGCCGCAGGGATTCCGGCCGGGTGACCATTACAATTCGCAGTTCCATCCGCGGGCGCTACAAATGGCGATTGTCGGGGCATCGGACGCCATCAACGCTCTGGGGATCCCGTGGCGCGAGATACAGGCAGCGATCGCGCCGGATCAGCTCGGGGTCTATTCGGGCAATATCATGGGACAGCTCGACGATTATGGCTTTGGCGGTATGCTCCAGTCGCGCCTGAAAGGCCAGCGCGTCAGCGCCAAACAGTGTCCGCTGGGCCTGAACAGCATGTGCGCTGATTTCCTCAATGCGTATGTGCTGGGTAGCGTTGGCCATACCAGCGCCACGCTGGGGGCGTGCGCCACGTTTCTGTATAACCTCAATGCGGCAGTCGAAGATATAAAAGCGGGACGCATTCGCGTGGCCGTTGTGGGCAGCGCCGAAGCGCCGGTCATCTCCGAAGTGATTGAAGGATTCGACGCCATGGGCGCCCTGGCAACGGAGAGCAAGCTCAAGCATATTGATGAAACGGAAACGCCCGACTGGCCCAACAGCAGCCGCCCGTTTGGCAACAGCTGTGGTTTTGTGATCGCAGAATCCAGCCAGTATGTCGTGTTAATGGACGACGAGCTGGCGCTGCAGCTTGGGGCAGAGATCCATGGTTCGGTGGGGAATGTCTTTATCAACGCTGACGGCTTTAAGCGTTCTATTGCGTCACCAGGGCCGGGGAACTACATCACCATGGCGAAAGCCGTGGCTTCGGCAGTGTCGATGGTCGGAATGGAGGCGGTGCAAAAGGGATCGTTTATTCAGGCGCACGGTTCAAGCACGCCGAAGAATTGCGTCTCCGAAGCGGATATTTTTGACCGCGTTGCGCAAGCCTTTGCGATCCGCGACTGGCCGGTGACGGCGGTGAAATCGTATCTCGGTCACTCCCTGGGACCCGCAAGCGGCGACCAGCTCATCAGCTGCCTCGGCGTCTTCCGCTATGGCATTTTACCGGGAATTAAAAGCGTAACCCAGATCGCGCCGCAGGTGAATAACGCACGCTTATCCATTCCTCTTCAGGACTACAAATTAGAGGAAGGCCAGGGGCAAATTGCCTTTATTAATTCAAAAGGCTTTGGCGGTAATAATGCCACGGGGGTGGTTTACTCGCCAAAGCTTACCCATCAATGGTTGCGCAAACGCTACGGGGACGCGGTATTTGCGGATTATCAGCAGCGTAACCGCGAGGTGCGACATCAGGCGAACGCGTACGACGAGTCGGCTTCGCAGGGTGAACTCAACGTTATTTATCTGTTTGGCCAGCAGGGGATAAATGAGGAAGATATTAAGATTGCCAGGGATGGCATCACCATTCCCGGATTTGAAAAACCGATAATGTACGCGACGGAAAAAGAATACCCGGACTTTTAATCGTTATATCTGTTTTTATTATTAATCAATATGTGTGGGCCGGGTAAGGGAAATCACCCGGCCGCAGGAAAGAACGGTGACACCGTTAAAGAACGGCTTTAATGCTCTGCGCCAGCGGTGTCGTTGCGCGCCCGATCAGTTTGCTCAGCGTATGGCTATCGTCAAACAGTCCCCCTTTGGACGCGCCAACATCGGAATCCGCCAGCATATCAGCCAGACCGGCAGGCAGACCGACGCTTTTAAGCGCGGCGGCAAAATCTGCTTCACTGAGATTCTGATAGGTTACCGGTTTCCCGCTCTGTTTGCTGAGTTCAGCCGCCAGTTCGCTCAGCGTCCAGCCGTGGTCGCCCGCCAGTTCATACACTTTGCCCGCATGGCCCTCTTCAGCGATCACTTTGGCTGCCGCCGCGGCATAGTCTGCGCGGGTAGCAGAGGCAATTTTGCCATCGCCTGCCGCACCGATAAACACGCCGTGCTCCAGCGCAGGCGGCGCGCTCGCCAGGTAGTTTTCGGTATACCAGCCGTTGCGCAGCAGGGCATAAGGAATGCCGGACGCCGCCAGGGCTTTTTCAGTCGCAACGTGTTCAACGTGCAGACCGAGCGGCGATGTATCCGCATGCAGCAGGCTGGTGTAGGCGATAAATTTCACGCCTGCCGTTTTAGCGGCGTTAATCACGTTCTGGTGCTGGGTCGCGCGCTGTCCGACTTCGCTGGAGGAGATCAGCAGAAGCTTTTCCACGCCGCTCAGCGCGGCGGCGAAGGTGGCTTCATCCGTGTAGTCTGCCTGACGCACCACAATACCCTGCTGGCTTAAGGCTTGCGCTTTCGCCGGGTTACGTACGATGGCCACAATCTGGCTGGCCGGTACGGTTTTCAGCAGCTGTTCAATAACGAGATGGCCAAGCTGGCCGGTAGCGCCGGTAATCGCGATCATGATGAATCTCCTTCGTGTTTGTCTGATGTTGTGGCACACTAGCACCATAGCTAACTTTTAGTAAGTACGTACAAAAAGGTAAGTATGAAAACAATGATACCGACGCTCAGCGAACAAATGCGCGATGGCAATCTTTTCGCGGAGCAGTGCCCTTCACGAGAGGTGCTCAAACACGTAACCAGCCGCTGGGGGGTACTGATTCTGCTGGCGCTGCGCCAGGGAACGCATCGCTTTAGCGATCTGCGCCGCAAAATGGGCGGGGTGAGCGAAAAGATGCTGTCCCAGTCGCTTCAGGCGCTGGAGCAGGACGGGTTTGTCGATCGCGTATCGTATCCGGTCGTGCCGCCGCACGTAGAGTATAGCCTGACGCCGATGGGTATTGAGGTCAGCGAGAAAGTTGCCGCGCTTGCTGACTGGATTGAGGTGAATACGCCGAAGGTGATGGCGAATCGGGACGATCGCGCGGCGTAAAAGCCGGGCATGTGCGGCCCGATGCCCTCACCCTGACCCACTCCAACGGGGAGAGGGAACAAACACCAAAAGCGGCAACGTGTGTTGCCGTTTTGTTTTACTTACTCAAATCCACCTGATAAATCGCGAACCCAATATCATCCGTCGCGACCTGTTTCATCGGATACTGCGCCTTCTCCTTGATAAACGTGGCTGCCTTGTCGGATGGCGACGTTTCAAAGCGAATATCCAGTTTCGTATCGCTGTGGATCGGTGCCAGACGCCAGTTGTTATCCACCGCAGGATGAATTTCGCCCGCCTTCTTCGACTCCGCGCTGATCCACGCCGCAAGCACCGAGCGGTTCTCGTCCGGCGAGGCAAAGGCGATATGGCTATCTCCCGTACCGGCAAACTTACCGCCGTAGGCACGGTAGTTATTGGTCGCCACCAGGAAGGTGGCATTCGGGTCGATCGCCTTGCCGTTGAAGGTCAGGTTTTTGATGCGCTCCGCCTGCGGGTTAATCATCTGGCACTCGCCGTCATATTTCGCCGGCTGGGTGACGTCAATCTGGTAGTTCACGCCGTCGATCACGTCGAAGTTATAGGTACGGAAGCCGTCCCAGTTAATCAGCGACTGCGGCTTACTGCTGTTAGGGTCAATCTGGTTAAACTGTCCGGCAGAACACTCAAGCCACTCTTTTACCTCTTTCCCGGTGGCTTTAACCACCACCAGCGTGTTCGGGTAGAGGTAGAGGTCGGCGGCGTTACGGAAGGTCAGCTGGCCCTTTTCGACTTCAACATAGCTGGCCGGGTCATTCTTACGCCCGCCCACTTTGAATGGCGCAGCGGCTGACAGGACCGGCAGTTTTGCCAGATCCGGATCGCCCTGCACAAAGTGTTCGGCATAGGCTTTCTGCGCCATGTTGACGACCTGAACGGTCGGGTCGTCCTGCACCAGCGCCAGGAAGCTGTACATGTTATCGGCGGATTTGCCGATCGGCTTGCTGACGAATTCGCGCGTGGCGTCGTGATCGTGCTTCAGCACGTTGACCAGTTTTTTATCTTCAGCCGCCAGAGATTTTTTCGCTGCAGCGTCGTAAATCGGGCGCGCTTCGGCTTTTGACTGCGTCACCTTCCAGCTGCCACCGTCGTTATTCAGCACCAGATCCACTACGCCAAGATGGTCGCCCCACATGCCCGGCATCACCGACGGCACGCCGTTAAGCGTCCCTTTCTCAATGTCCGCGCCTTTGATGCTGGCGAAATCTTTGCCCGGGAAGACCGCGTGGGCGTGGCCGAACAGGATCGCGTCGACGCCCGGAACTTCACTCAGATAGTAAACGGAGTTTTCTGCCATGGCTTGATACGGATCGGCGGAGAGGCCCGAGTGGGCGACAACGACGACCAGATCGGCGCCTTTTTCGCGCATTTCCGGCACGTATTTGCGCGCGGTTTCGGTGATGTCGTTGACGGTCACCTTACCGTCGAGGTTGGCCTTATCCCACGTCATGATCTGCGGCGGGACAAAACCGATATAGCCGATTTTGAGCGTTTGTTTTTTCCCGTCCCGATCGACAACCTCGGTATTTTTAATCAGGTATGGGGTAAAGAGCGGCTTTTGCGTTTTAACGTCGATGATATTGGCGTTAACGTACGGGAATTTCGCGCCGGCCAGGGCATCGTGAAGGTATTTCAAACCGTAGTTGAATTCGTGGTTGCCGAGGTTGCCGACGGTGTAATCCAGGGTGTTCATCGCTTTATAGACAGGATGGATCTCGCCTTTTTTCAACCCCCTGGTCGCCATGTAGTCCCCAAGCGGGCTGCCCTGAATGAGATCGCCATTGTCGACCAGCACGCTGTTTTTCACTTCGCCACGCGCCGCATCGATCAGGCTTGCCGTGCGTACCAGTCCGAATTTTTCCGTCGGGGTATCTTTGTAGTAATCGAAGTCCATCATGTTGCTGTGCAGATCGGTCGTTTCCAGAATACGCAGATCTATCGTCTCCGCCTGCACGCTCGCTGCAATCAGCGTCGCCAGAAGCGTTGCACTAAACTTAATCATCAGAGGAGTCCTTTTTTCGATGCAGACCACAAAAGAGTATGTATCTATAGCTTGTTGCTTACAGAAATGTGAATCCTGACAGAAAAAAGTAACCTGAAACCGGAATTGCTTCACAGATAGCGGAATTGTTCACATTACGATATAACTAAAACAAAGAGTTAACCTCACTGCGTTAACAAAGAGGTGGAAAATGCTAGAAAAAATTTGTCAGCTCGCACGGGATGCGGGAGATGCCATCATGCAGGTGTATGACGGTATTAAACCTATGGAGGTTGTCAGCAAAGCCGACGATTCTCCGGTCACGGCGGCGGATATTGCCGCGCATAAGGTGATCCTCAAAGGGTTACAGGCCTTAACGCCGGACATCCCCGTCCTGTCAGAAGAAGCGCCGCAAAGCTGGGACGAGCGCCAGCACTGGCAGCGCTACTGGCTGGTCGATCCGCTGGACGGGACGAAAGAGTTCATCAAGCGCAACGGTGAATTCACCGTCAATATCGCCCTGATTGAGAAAGGGAAAGCGGTGCTGGGTGTGGTTTACGCGCCGGTAATGAAGGTGATGTACAGCGCCGCAGAAGGGAAGGCGTGGAAGGAAGAGTGCGGCGTGCGCAAGCAGATCCAGGTGCGCGATGCGCGTCCGCCGCTGGTGGTAATTAGCCGCTCGCACAGCGACAGCGAACTGCAGGAGTACCTGCAGCAGCTGGGTGAACACCAGACCACCTCGATCGGCTCGTCGCTGAAATTCTGCCTGGTGGCGGAAGGCCATGCGCAGCTGTACCCTCGCTTTGGGCCAACCAATATCTGGGATACCGCCGCCGGGCATGCCGTTGCTGCGGCCGCCGGGGCGCATGTTCATGACTGGCAGGGCAAACCGCTGGACTACACCCCGCGCGAATCCTTCCTTAACCCCGGCTTCCGCGTCTCTATTTATTGAGCCAGCAGCTTATGCAGCAGGTCGACAACCTGCTGCACCTCTTCCTGGGTCAGCGCCCCGTCTTTCACCCACTGCACGCGACCTTCCTTATCCAACACAATAATCGCTGAGCTTTCTTCCTCCAGCTGCCAGGCCTTACGGGTGACGCCGTTGCTGTCGACGATAAACTGCGACCACGGATAGAGCTTTTTATTGCTCTCAAGGCTTGAGCGCACAAACATCCCGGAGCCCGGAATGGCGTCATCGGTATTAACAATAGTGGTCGTCTGGTAGCGGTCGTGCGGGAATTTCGCGGCCTTGATCGCTTCCACCAGGTTGGCATTTTTCTCTTTTGCGGATGTACGACCGGCAATATGTTGTACAACTCTCACTTTGCCCGCGAGCTGCGCGCTATTCCAGGGTTTGTAGCTAAACTTATCATTGTCGAGAATCAATTCTCCCCGGTCAGCAATGCCGACTGGCGGTACACGTTGTCCTTTTTCAATGTTGTGAGCGGAAGCCCACAGAGGCAGCAGCAGGCAGGCTGCTGCAAGGATATTACGTAGGGTCATGGCGTTTCCTTATTGTTTGCAGGTGATCCGACCACTTGGTCTTACGCTTTAATCATAAGTGCGATCAATGTGGTTTTCCCGCAATCCCGATGCCAGTTTGCGGGTGAACGCACATATCCATGAAAAAACGACGGCTTATACTGCGCCCGGTCACGCTTTGCAAAGATTATTCTGAATAATTGTAATCAAACGGTAAATAAACTTATGCACACTGGGTAACACCGTAGTTCTGGTCTATAGTCATTGGGCATTAAAATTTGCGCTCAGGACAGTCGGGCCGATTGTGGCACCGCAAGAGCGTATGATTCGCAGGAGATACAAGAATGAAAATTTTCCAACGCTACAACCCGCTTCAGGTGGCGAAGTACGTGAAGATCCTGTTCCGTGGACGGTTGTATATCAAGGATGTTGGCGCTTTTGAGTTTGATAAGGGCAAGATCCTTGTCCCAAAAGTGAAGGACAAACAGCACCTGTCTGTGATGTCCGAAGTCAACCGTCAGGTTATGCGTCTGCAAACTGAGATGGCTTAACCAACGTGCTATGCAGTAGTTAAAAAAACGGCTCCCAATGGGAGCCGTTGATGTTTGTGGAGGCTGGAACCTTACGCCGATACCTTCTCTTCCGCATCCGGCAGCTTCGGAACCAGTACGGTCGGTTTGTTGTCGATGCGCGTCACCAGCAGCTGGTCGATGCGGTAGTTATCAATATCCACCACCTCAAACTTGTAGCCGGAGAACTTCACCGAGTCGGTACGTTTCGGGATTTTACGCAGCATAAACATCATAAAGCCGCCGATGGTCTCGTAGTTACCGGACTGCGGGAACTCGTCGATATCCAGCACGCGCATCACGTCTTCAATCGGCGTGCCGCCATCAATCAGCCATGAATTATCGTCACGCTGAACAATCTGCTCTTCCAGCCCCTGGCCAACCAGGTCGCCCATCAGCGTGGTCATCACGTCGTTCAGGGTGATAATACCCACCACCAGGGCGTATTCGTTCATGATAACCGCGAAGTCTTCCCCGGCGGTTTTGAAACTTTCCAGCGCTTCTGAGAGCGTCAGAGTGTCCGGCACAATCAGGGTGTTGCGGATCTGCACGCCGCTGTTGAGCGCCAGGCTCTGGTTTGCCAGTACGCGGTTCAGCAGGTCTTTGGAGTCGACGTAACCGATGATGTGGTCGATATCTTCATTACAGACAAGGAACTTAGAGTGTGGATGCTGCGCCACTTTGTTCTTCAGGCTCTGCTCATCTTCATGTAAATCGAACCAGATAATGCTTTCACGGCCCGTCATGGAAGACGGTACGGTACGGGATTCCAGTTCGAACACGTTCTCAATCAGCTCGTGTTCCTGCTTGCGCAGCACCCCGGCCAGCGCGCCGGCTTCCACTACCGCATAGATGTCGTCAGACGTGATGTCGTCTTTACGCACCATAGGCAGCTTAAAGATGCGGAAAATCACGTTCGCCAGGCCGTTGAAGAACCACACCAGTGGACGAAACACGTACAGACAGAAGCGCATCGGGTTGATGATACGCAAAGCCACAGCTTCTGGCGCAATCATACCGATGCGTTTCGGGGTCAGGTCTGCAAAGAGTATGAACAGGCCGGTTACCAGCGAGAAGGAGAGGATAAAGCTGAGCTGTTCGGCCAGTTCAACGGACATGTACTTAACAAACAGGCTATAAAAGGCCGGAGAAAACGCCGCATCACCCACGATACCGCCGAGTATAGCGACCGCGTTGAGGCCAATCTGCACCACGGTGAAGAACATGCCAGGGTTTTCCTGCATTTTCAGGATGCGGGTGGCATTGATGTTGCCTTCATCGGCAAGCAGCTTCAGTTTGATTTTACGGGACGCGGCCAGCGAGATCTCAGATATCGAGAAAAATGCGCTGACGGCAATCAGACAAAGTATTACTAAAATACTGTTTAACATAGTTTATCCGGCTTCTCGCCAGATCCTCAGAAGGGGAGTTGATACCATTTGTGTGAAAACACATTGAACACCAGCTCGTAGCGTTGAGCCGATTATTTCAGCGGGTAGTATAGCGTAAAGAGATGTAAATCTGCCAGAGGTCACATTTTGGCGAAGATAGCCGGAGGGGGCGGCCAACTCGTGGTGGTTAGGTTATGAGACAACGCTGTCGCTGCCGTGTGCGCCACGCTGCTCGCGTGGCGCTGGATCGGAAATCAGGCAAGCTGTGGCGGCAGGCAGACGCCGATGCCCCCGATACCGCAGTAGCCGTACGGGTTTTTATGCAGATACTGCTGGTGATCGTCTTCCGCATAGTAGAATGGTTTCGCGGTTGTGATTTCCGTCGTCACCTCGCGCGTGTCGCCCGCTTCACGCATGGCCTGCTGGAAACGCTCAAGGCTGGCGCGCGCTGCGGCATCCTGCTCCGGCGTGAGCGGATAAATGGCCGAGCGATACTGTGTGCCGTGGTCGTTGCCCTGACGCATGCCCTGCGCCGGGTCGTGGTTCTCCCAGAAGACCTGCAGCAGCTGTTCGTAGCTGATTACCGCAGGGTCATAGACCACGCGCACCGCTTCCGCATGCCCGGTTTCGCCGGAGCAGACTTCGCGATAGGTAGGATTCGGCGTGTAACCGCCCGTATAGCCAGCCGCCGTGCTGTAAACGCCGGGGAGTTGCCAGAAGAGGCGCTCAACGCCCCAGAAACAGCCCATGGCGAACAGGGCGATTTCCATTCCCTCCGGCACGTTGGTCATGGAATGGTTATTGACGGCGTGTAAGGTCGCCACAGGCATAGGGGTGTTGCGTCCCGGTAATGCATCAGCTTGTGAAACCAGATGCTTTTTGTCGAATAAACTCACGATGGGGCCTCCCGGGGTGCGATGTTTCAGTTAAGGTTGTCACGAAGCGTTTAATTGAACACAATAAATGCGCTGAATCAGTCTAGATTTAATCATAAGAAATATTTGGGTGTTACACCCATTTTCAACCCGCGATTCGGGTTTTTGGCCACAGGCCGTATTTTGCCGCGGAGCGGCACTTCATTTGCTTCCAGGGTGGAAACAGGGATATTCAGGAGAAAACGTGACAAAAATCCGCCAGTTATGTTTAGTCAGTGTGTTGCTGACAAGCGGGATTGCCAGCGCGGCGAATGTCCGTTTGCAGGTTGAGGGGTTATCCGGGGCGCTACAAAAAAACGTGCGTGCGCAGTTGTCGACCATCCAGAGTGATGAGGTGACGCCGGACCGGCGTTTTCGCGCGCGCGTAGATGATGCGATCCGTGAAGGGCTGAAAGCGCTGGGGTATTACGAACCCACTATTGATTTTGACCTCCGTCCGCCGCCAAAGAAGGGGCGCCAGGTCCTTATTGCCCGCGTTTCGCCGGGTGAGCCGGTACTGATTGGCGGTACGAACGTCATCCTGCGCGGCGGTGCGCGTACCGACCGGGATTATCTGGACCTGCTCAGTACGCGGCCGAAAATCGGTACCGTGCTTAACCACGGTGACTACGACCATTTCAAAAAAGAGCTGACGAATGTTTCCCTGCGTAAGGGCTACTTTGACAGCCAGTTCAATAAAAGCCAGCTGGGCATTGCGCTGGAGAGACGTCAGGCCTTCTGGGATATCGACTACGACAGTGGAGAGCGCTACCGCTTTGGCGACGTGACGTTTGAAGGTTCGCAAATTCGCGAAGAGTACCTGCAAAACCTTGTGCCTTTCAAAAAAGGGGATTACTACCAGTCGAGCGATCTCGGAGAGCTGAACCGACGCCTCTCCGCTACCGGCTGGTTTAACTCCGTAGTTGTCGCACCGGAATTTGAGAAGTCTCGCAAAACCAAGGTGTTGCCGCTGCATGGCGTAGTCTCGCCGCGCACCGAGAACACCATTGAGACCGGTGTTGGCTACTCGACGGATGTCGGACCACGCGTGAAAACCTCGTGGAAAAAACCGTGGATGAACTCGTACGGTCACAGCCTGACCACCAGCCTGAGCCTCTCTGCGCCCGAGCAGCAGCTGGATTTCAGCTACAAAATGCCGCTGCTGAAAAATCCGCTTGAGCAATATTACCTTCTGCAGGGCGGTTTTAAGCGCACCGATTTAAACGACACAAAGCAGGACTCTACGACGCTTGCGGTCTCCCGCTTCTGGGATCTCTCCAGCGGCTGGCAGCGAGCCATTAACCTGCGCTGGAGCCTGGACCACTTTACCCAGGCCAACGTCACCAATACCACCATGCTGCTTTATCCGGGCGTGATGATCAGCCGCACCCGCTCGCGTGGGGGCCTGATGCCGACCTGGGGCGACTCACAGCGCTACTCGATCGATTATTCCAACTCCGCCTGGGGCTCCGACGTGGACTTCTCCGTCCTGCAGGCGCAAAACGTCTGGATCCGCACGCTGTATGACAAACACCGCTTTGTGATGCGCGGCAATCTCGGCTGGATTGAAACCGGAGACTTCGAGCGCGTTCCGCCGGATCTGCGCTTCTTCGCCGGGGGCGACCGCAGCATTCGTGGATATAAGTACAAATCGATCTCACCTGAGAACGAAAAGGGCCAGCTAACCGGTGCGTCAAAACTGGCGACGGGATCGCTGGAGTATCAGTACAACGTCAGCGGAAAGTGGTGGGGCGCCATGTTTGTTGACGGCGGTGAAGCGGTGAACGATATCCGCCGCAGCGACTTCAAAACCGGCGCGGGCGTGGGCGTACGCTGGCAGTCGCCAGTCGGACCCATCAAGCTCGACTTCGCCGTGCCTGTCGGCGACAAAGATGAACACGGATTACAGTTTTACATCGGTCTGGGGCCTGAATTATGAGTTTATGGAAGAAAATAAGCCTCGGGGTGCTGATTTTTATCGTGCTGCTGCTCGGTACGGTGGCGTTTCTGGTTGGAACGACGACCGGGCTGCATCTGCTGTTTAACGCCGCGAACCGCTGGGTGCCGGGGCTGGAGATTGGTCAGGTGACGGGCGGCTGGCGCGATCTGCGCCTGAAGAACATCCGCTATGAGCAGCCGGGCGTGGCGGTGAACGCCGGGGAGTTTCACCTGGCGGTGAAGCTGGGCTGTCTGCGTGACAGCAAGCTCTGCGTCAACGATTTGTCGCTAAAAGACGTCAACGTGGCGATAGATTCGAAGAAAATGCCGAAGTCTGCGCCGGTAGAGGAAGAGGACAGCGGTCCGCTGAATCTCTCCACGCCGTACCCGATCGCGCTTTATCGGGTGGCGCTTGATAACGTCAATGTCAAAATCGACGACACCACCGTGTCCGTGATGGATTTCACCTCCGGCCTGCGCTGGCAGGAGAAAAACCTCACCCTGACGCCAACGTCCCTGCAGGGCTTATTGATCGCGCTGCCGAAAGTGGCCGACGTGGCGCAGGAAGAGATCGTCGAGCCGAAGATCCAGAACCCGAAGCCGGAAGAGAAGCCGCTGGGCGAAACGCTGAAAGATCTCTTCTCGAAGCCTGTCCTGCCGGAAATGACCGACGTTCACCTGCCGCTGAACCTCAATATTGAAGAGTTCAAAGGGGAGCAGCTGCGCCTGACCGGCGATACCGATCTGACGGTCTACAATATGCTGCTGAAAGTCAGCAGCATTGACGGCAGCATGAAGCTCGACGCGCTGGATATCGACACTAACCAGGGATCGGTGAATGCGTCAGGGACTGCCCTGCTGCGCGATAACTGGCCGGTAGATATTACGCTGAACAGTGCCCTCAACATCGATCCGCTGAAAGGCGAAAAGGTGAAGGTTAAAGTGGGCGGAGCGCTCCGCGACAAGCTGGATGTCGGGGTCAATCTCTCCGGCCCTGTGGACATGGTCCTGCGCGCGCAAACCCAGCTGGCGGAAGCCGGGCTGCCGCTCAATCTTGAGGTGGTCAGCAAGCAGCTTTCCTGGCCGTTCACCGGCGAAAAACAGTTCCAGGCCGATGACCTGAAGCTGAAGCTGAGCGGAAAGATGACCGACTACACGCTCTCGTTCCGCACCGCGGTGAAGGGGCAGGGCGTGCCGCCCGCGAACATTACGCTGGATGCGAAGGGCAACGAACAGCAGGTCAACCTCGACAAGCTGACCGTCGCGGCGCTTGAAGGCAAAACCGAGCTGACCGCGCTGCTCGACTGGCAGCAGGCGATCAGCTGGCGCGGCGAGCTGAAGCTGACGGGCATTAATACCGCCAAAGAGGTGCCGGACTGGCCGTCAAAACTGGATGGCCTGATCAAAACCCGCGGCAGCCTGTACGGCGGTACGTGGCAGATGGACGTGCCGGAAATTAAGCTCACCGGGAACGTGAAGCAGAACAAGGTTAACGTTGAAGGCTCGGTGAAAGGCAACAGCTATCTGCAGTGGGTTATCCCAGGGCTGCACGTGGCGCTGGGCCGCAACACGGCGGATATCAAGGGCGAGCTGGGGGTGAAAGATCTCAATCTGGACGCCACCATCGACGCGCCGAATCTGGATAACGCCCTGCCGGGGCTTGGCGGCACGGCGAAAGGACTCGTGAAGGTGCGCGGCACGGTAGACGCGCCGCAGCTGCTGGCGGACATTACCGCCAATAACCTGCGCTGGCAGGAGCTGAGCATTGCCCGGGTACGTGTGGAAGGGGATGTGAAATCCACCGATCAGATCGGCGGTAACCTCAACCTGCGCGTGGAGCGCATTTCTCAGCCGGACGTGAACATTAGCCTGGTCACCCTGGATGCCAAAGGGAACGAGAAGCAGCACGATCTCCAGCTGCGCGTGCAGGGCGAGCCGGTCTCCGGCCAGCTTCACCTCACCGGCAGCTTTGACCGCAAAGAGGAGCGCTGGAAAGGTACGCTGGATAACACCCGTTTCAATACGCCGGTCGGGCCGCTTGCGCTCTCGCGCTCCATCGCCCTGGACTACCGCAACGCCGAGCAGAAGATCAGCATTGGGCCACACTGCTGGACCAATCCGAATGCGGAGCTGTGCGTGCCGCAGACCATCGATGCGGGCGCGGAAGGGCGGGCGCAGATCAACCTCAACCGCTTCGATCTGGCGATGCTAAAGCCGTTTATGCCGGATACAACACAGGCGAGCGGTGTCTTCAGCGGAAAAGCCGATGTCGCCTGGGATACCACCAAAGAGGGGCTGCCGCAGGGCAGCGTCACGCTGTCCGGGCGTAACGTTAAGGTGACGCAGGAGGTCAACAACGCGCCCCTTCCGGTGGCGTTCGATACTCTGAACCTGAGTGCCGATCTGCATAACAATCGCGCACAGCTGGGGTGGACAATCCGCCTGACCAACAACGGCCAGTTGGATGGGCAGGTCCAGATTACCGATCCGCAGGGACGGCGTAATCTGGGCGGTAACGTCAACATCCGTAACTTCAACCTGGCGATGGTGAACCCGATTTTCGCCCGCGGGGAAAAAGCCGAGGGCATGCTGAACGCTAACCTGCGCCTGGCCGGCAACGCGCAAAGTCCGCAGCTGTTCGGTCAGATGCGGCTTAGCGGCGTGGATATTGACGGCAACTTTATGCCGTTTGACATGCAGCCCAGCCAGATCGCGATGAACTTCAACGGCATGAGCTCGACGCTGAGCGGCTCGGTACTGACGCAGCAAGGGCAAATCAACCTGAGCGGCGACGCGGACTGGAGCCAGCTCGATAACTGGCGCGCGCGTATTGCCGCGAAAGGCAGCAAGGTGCGCATCACCGTACCGCCAATGGTACGCCTGGACGTCTCGCCTGATGTGGTCTTTGAAGCCACGCCAAGCCTCTTCACGCTTGACGGACGCGTCGACGTGCCGTGGGCGCGCATCGTGGTTCACGACGTGCCGGAAAGCGCGGTCGGCGTCTCAAGTGATGAAGTTATGCTCAATGAAAATCTGAAACCTGTCGAACAGAAGAGCGCGGGCATACCGATTAATAGTAATCTTATCGTGCACGTGGGGAATAACGTGCGGTTGAATGCGTTTGGGCTGAAGGCGAGGCTCACGGGCGACCTGAAGGTGGCGCAGGATAAACAAGGGCTTGGCCTGAACGGGCAAATTAATATTCCTGAAGGGCGTTTCCATGCGTATGGTCAGGATCTGATCGTCCGTAAAGGCGAGCTGCTATTCTCCGGTCCACCGGATCAGCCTCTGTTGAACATCGAAGCGATTCGTAACCCTGAAGCGACGGAAAACGACGTTATTGCTGGCGTACGCGTTACCGGTTCCGCCGACGAACCGAAGGCGGAGATCTTCTCTGACCCGGCGATGTCGCAGCAGGAAGCCCTCTCTTATCTGCTGCGTGGACAAGGTCTGGACAGCGGTCAGAGCGACAGCGCGGCGATGACCTCGATGTTAGTGGGTCTGGGGGTTGCACAAAGTGGGCAGGTTGTGGGTAAAATCGGCGAGACGTTCGGCGTAAGCAATCTGGCGCTGGACACCCAGGGCGTGGGTGACTCCTCGCAGGTGGTGGTCAGCGGCTATGTACTGCCGGGTCTGCAGGTAAAATATGGTGTGGGGATCTTTGACTCACTGGCAACACTCACGTTACGCTATCGCCTGATGCCTAAGCTATATCTGGAAGCAGTGTCCGGCGTAGACCAGGCACTTGATCTGCTCTATCAGTTTGAGTTTTAGCAATGCGAATATTTGTCTACGGCAGTTTACGAACCAGGCAAGGCAACAGTCACTGGATGACCAATGCCCAGCTACTGGGGAATTACGATATCGAGAACTACCAGTTGTACAGCCTGGGCCACTATCCAGGCGCGGTTCCGGGCGAAGGAACAGTACAGGGTGAAGTTTATCGTATTGATAACGCGACACTTGCCGAACTTGATGCCTTGCGCACCAGGGGCGGTGAATACGCACGCCAGTTGATCCAGACGCCGTACGGAAGCGCGTGGATGTATGTCTACCAGCGTCCGGTCGAAGGGTTAACGCGGATTGTAAGCGGTAACTGGTTAGACAGAGACCAGTACTGAAAAAAAAACAGCGCCACCGTGAGGTGGCGTTGTTTTTTTACGCCTCTTGCCGGGTGGCGCTACGCTTACCCGGCCTACATGTTCACTGTAGGCCCAGCTGCGCGCCCGCCACAAAAAAAGCCCCGACGTGCGGGGCCTTCATTAACAGCGGTAAGAATTACTTCTTAGCAGCGCGTTCGAAAGAGGAGATGATTTCCGCTTTCGCTGCTTCTGCGTTGTCCCAGCCGTCAACTTTAACCCACTTGCCTTTTTCGAGGTCTTTGTAGTGCTCGAAGAAGTGAGTGATCTGCGCTTTCAGCAGCTCTGGCAGGTCGTTCACATCTTTGATGTGATCGTACTCTTTGCTCAGCTTGGTGTGCGGTACCGCAACCAGCTTCGCATCTTCACCGGATTCGTCGGTCATTTTCAGCACGCCAACTGGACGGCAGCGAATGACGGAGCCTGGCTCCAGTGGGTATGGCGTTGGGACCAGCACGTCAACCGGGTCACCGTCCAGAGACAGGGTATGGTTGATGTAACCGTAGTTGCACGGATAGAACATCGCGGTAGACATGAAACGGTCTACGAACAGGGCGCCGCTCTCTTTGTCCACTTCGTATTTGATAGGATCTGCGTTAGCCGGGATTTCGATAACTACGTAGATGTCTTCTGGCAGTTCTTTACCCGCTGGGACGTTGAGTAAGCTCATGTCGGTGTCCTTTAAAATGGATGGTAAACAAGTGGCAGGTATTATAGCCAACTCGCGCTGAATGTCTCCGCCTGTTTTCGCCTTCTCTCCACGTTCTTCCCACTTTTCAGACCGATTCCATGACAGAAAAATCCATAAACTCAGCCGCATTTTTCATGGAGAAATGAAAGCGATTACAAACTTGTGATTAACGTTTTATTCACTTTTCTGAAGTGTGATGTAACGCAATTCGTTACATATTTCATGGGCTATAGTCATTCCGCAGAACATCTTTTAACCAACAATAACTCACCCTACGAGGACGTTCATATGTGGAAGCGCTTACTCCTGGTCACAGCAGTTTCGGCAGCCATGTCGTCTATGGCGATGGCCGCTCCCTTAACCGTAGGTTTTTCGCAGGTCGGCTCTGAATCTGGCTGGCGAGCGGCAGAAACCAACGTGGCGAAAAGCGAAGCTCAGAAACGCGGTATTACCCTGAAAATCGCCGATGGTCAGCAAAAACAAGAGAATCAGATCAAAGCCGTGCGCTCCTTTATCGCCCAGGGCGTGGATGCCATCTTTATTGCACCCGTCGTGGCAACCGGCTGGGAACCCGTCCTGAAGGAAGCGAAAGACGCTGAGATCCCGGTCTTCCTGCTCGACCGTTCCATCGACGTCAAAGACAAATCCCTTTATATGACAACCGTCACCGCTAACAACGTGCTTGAAGGGCAGTTGATTGGCGACTGGCTGGTGAAACAGGTCGACGGCAAGCCGTGTAACGTCGTTGAGCTGCAGGGCACCGTCGGCGCGAGCGTGGCCATCGACCGTAAAAAAGGCTTTGCTGAAGCCATCGCGAAAGCGCCAAACATCAAGATCATCCGCTCTCAGTCCGGCGACTTTACCCGTAGTAAAGGTAAAGAGGTCATGGAGAGCTTCATTAAGGCTGAAAACAACGGCAAGAATATCTGCATGGTTTACGCCCACAACGATGACATGGTAATCGGCGCGATTCAGGCAATTAAAGAAGCGGGCCTGAAGCCGGGCAAAGATATCCTCACCGGCTCTATCGACGGCGTGCCGGATATCTACAAAGCGATGATTGACGGCGAAGCCAACGCCAGCGTGGAGCTGACGCCAAACATGGCGGGCCCGGCATTCGACGCGCTGGAGAAATTCAAGAAAGACGGCACGATGCCGGAGAAAGTGACGGTTACCAAATCCACGCTCTACCTGCCTGACACGGCGAAAGAAGAGTTAGAGAAGAAGAAAAATATGGGCTACTAAGCCCCTCGCCCCAGGCCTCTCCCCGGAGGGGAGAGGGAAGAGGGCGGTTTGGGCAGAAATTAAAGACAGGCACGCATAGTCCCCTCTCCCCTCCGGGGAGAGGGTGAGGGGGAAACCATGACCACTGAACAACACCAGGAAATCCTCCGCACAGAGGGCTTGAGCAAATTCTTCCCCGGCGTAAAAGCGCTGGATAACGTTGATTTTAGCCTGCGGCGTGGGGAGATCATGGCGCTGCTGGGCGAGAACGGCGCGGGAAAATCGACGCTGATTAAATCCCTGACCGGCGTTTATCACGCCGACCGCGGCACCATCTGGCTGGAAGGCAACGCCATTTCGCCAAAAAATACCGCCCATGCCCAACAGCTGGGGATCGGGACGGTCTATCAGGAAGTGAACCTGCTGCCGAATATGTCGGTGGCGGATAATCTGTTTATTGGCCGTGAGCCGCGACGCTTTGGCCTGCTGCGCCGCAAAGAGATGGAGGCGCGGGCGACAAAGCTGATGGAATCCTACGGCTTCTCCCTCGACGTCCGCGAGCCGCTGAACCGCTTTTCCGTGGCGATGCAGCAGATCGTTGCCATCTGTCGCGCGATCGATCTCTCCGCGAAGGTACTCATCCTGGACGAACCCACCGCCAGCCTCGATACCCAGGAAGTGGAGATGCTCTTTACCCTGATGCGCCAGCTGCGCGATCAGGGCGTAAGCCTGATCTTCGTTACCCACTTCCTCGATCAGGTATATGAGGTGAGCGATCGCATTACGGTGCTGCGCAACGGCAGCTTTGTTGGCTGCCGCGAAACCCGCGAGCTGCCGCAGATCGAGCTGGTGAAAATGATGCTGGGTCGTGAGCTGGAAACCAACGCCCTCCAGCGCGCAGGGCGCACGCTGCTGAGCGAGAAACCGGTCGCCGCGTTCAGCGATTACGGCAAAAAAGGAGTGATATCGCCGTTTAACCTTGAGGTGCGGCCGGGCGAAATTGTCGGGCTGGCGGGCCTGCTAGGCTCGGGCCGAACCGAAACCGCCGAGGTGATCTTCGGGATCAAGCCCGCGGACAGCGGCAGCGCGCTGATCAAGGGCAAACCGCAAACCCTGCGATCGCCGCATCAGGCCTCCTGTCTGGGCGTTGGATTCTGCCCGGAAGATCGGAAAACGGACGGTATCATTGCCGCGGCCTCGGTGCGGGAGAATATCATTCTGGCGCTGCAAGCCCAGCGCGGCTGGCTGCGCCCGATCCCCCGTAAAGAGCAAAATGCCATAGCCGAGCGCTTTATCCGCCAGCTCGGCATCCGCACCCCGAGCGCGGAACAGCCGATCGAGTTCCTCTCCGGCGGCAACCAGCAGAAGGTGCTGCTGTCTCGCTGGCTGCTGACCAAACCCCAGTTCCTGATCCTCGACGAACCGACCCGCGGCATTGACGTGGGGGCGCACGCCGAAATTATCCGACTTATCGAAACCCTGTGTGCAGACGGTCTGGCCCTGCTCGTCATTTCGTCCGAGCTGGAGGAGCTGGTAGGTTATGCCGATCGCGTCATTATCATGCGCGATCGCAAGCAGGTGGCAGAGATCCCGCTGGATAAGCTGTCCGTTCCGGCGATCATGAATGCCATTGCGGCATAAGGAGTGAATCGTGATGTCCCGTTCGCTTTCGCAAACCGGTGAGTCAAAGCGCCGCTTCAGCTGGCCAACCGGCACGCCGCAAATCGCGGCGCTGCTGGTGGTACTGATGGTTGACAGCCTTGTCGCACCGCATTTCTTCCAGATTATCGTGCAGGATGGTCGCCTGTTTGGCAGCCCGATAGACATCCTGAACCGTGCTGCGCCCGTGGCGCTGCTGGCCATCGGGATGACGCTGGTCATTGCCACCGGCGGGATTGATCTCTCCGTCGGTGCGGTGATGGCTATCGCCGGGGCCACTGCAGCCTCCATGACCGTGGCCGGGCATAGCCTGCCGGTGGTACTGCTGGCGGCCTTAGGCACCGGCGTGCTGGCCGGATTATGGAACGGCATTCTGGTGGCGGTGCTGAAAATTCAGCCTTTTGTCGCCACGCTTATCTTAATGGTGGCCGGGCGTGGGGTGGCGCAGCTGATTACCTCCGGCCAGATTGTCACCTTTAACTCCCCGAGCCTGGCGTGGCTTGGTAGCGGCAACCTTCTGTTCTTCCCGACGCCGGTGATTATTGCCCTGGCCACGCTCGTTGTCTTTTGGCTCTTCACCCGTAAAACGGCGCTCGGCATGTTCATTGAAGCGGTTGGGATCAACATTCGCGCCGCGCGCAACGCCGGGGTCAACACGCGGCTGATGGTGATGCTGACCTACGTGCTGAGCGGTATCTGCGCCGCCATCGCAGGGGTGATCGTCGCGGCGGATATCCGCGGAGCCGATGCCAACAACGCCGGGCTTTGGCTGGAGCTGGACGCAATCCTGGCTGTGGTCATCGGCGGCGGGTCGCTGATGGGCGGGCGCTTTAACCTGCTGCTCTCGGTGATCGGCGCGCTGATCATTCAGGGCATGAACACCGGGATCCTGCTCTCCGGTTTTCAGCCGGAACTCAACCAGGTTGTGAAAGCGGTGGTCGTACTCTGCGTGCTGATCGTCCAGTCGCCGCGCTTTGTCAGCATCATTAAGGGGATCCGTGGCCATGATAAAACGTAATTTACCGTTGATGATCACGCTGGGCGTATTTGTGCTGGGGTATCTCTACTGCCTCACCCAATTCCCCGGCTTTGCCTCGACGCGCGTGATCTGCAATATCCTGACCGATAACGCCTTTTTAGGCATCATCGCCGTCGGGATGACCTTTGTGATCCTCTCCGGCGGGATCGATCTCTCCGTCGGCTCGGTGATCGCGTTTACGGGCGTGTTCCTCGCGAAGGCGATCGGCTTCTGGGGGATCTCTCCGCTGGTGGCGTTTCCGCTGGTGCTGGCGATGGGCTGCGCGTTTGGTGCCTTTATGGGGCTGCTGATCGACGCGCTGAAAATTCCTGCCTTTATCATCACCCTCGCCGGGATGTTCTTCCTGCGCGGCGTGAGCTATCTGGTGTCGGAAGAGTCGATTCCCATTAACCATCCGGTGTACGACACGCTCTCCAGCCTGGCGTGGAAAATTCCCGGCGGCGGTCGCCTGAGCGCGATGGGGCTGCTGATGCTGGGCGTTGTGGTGATCGGCATCTTCCTCGCCCACCGTACCCGGTTTGGCAATCAGGTTTACGCCATCGGCGGTAACGCTACGTCGGCAAACCTGATGGGGATTTCGACCCGCAGCACTACCATCCGCATCTATATGCTCTCGACAGGCCTGGCGACGCTGGCGGGTATCGTCTTCTCGGTGTATACCCAGGCGGGCTATGCCCTTGCAGGCGTTGGCGTTGAGCTGGATGCGATTGCTTCTGTGGTCATCGGCGGTACGCTGCTTAGCGGCGGCGTGGGTACGGTGCTGGGGACGCTGTTCGGCGTGGCGATTCAGGGACTGATACAAACCTATATCAACTTTGACGGCACGCTCAGCTCGTGGTGGACGAAGATCGCCATCGGCATTCTGCTGTTTATTTTTATTGCCCTGCAGCGTGGCCTGACGGTGCTCTGGGAGAACCGTCAAAGCTCACCTGTTACCCGCGTAAACACATCGGTAACAGAGCGATAACACGCTGAATTTGCTTAAAGTCTAAACATTTTCCGGTAGCGGCCGATACTCTTTTTTTATGCCCAGAAATATCTCGCTACCGGAAATAATATCATGCTTAAAACGCTATCGATTCGTACCGGCTTGCTCTCTTTACTGGCCGTTATGACCCTTTTGCTGCTGATTGTCAGCGGCATTGGCATTTATGCCCTCACACAGAGTTCTTCTTCGCTGCAGCGCATTAATCACCTTCAGGGTGAGCAGATGGTGCAGCTAAATTCAGGCTATACGCTGATCCTGCGCGCCCGCAATGAAGCGGGTCAGGCCGTCCGCATGATGGAAATCGGCATGCTGGACGATGCGGCCAAAGCGGTAAATAACATCAATCAGGAAGTTGCCCTGGCCCAGAAAACGCTGAAAGGCGTGATCGACGGCGGCGTGGCTGACGAGCAGGGGCAACAGCTGCTCGACAAAGTGTCAGCCAGCCTGGCGATGTATAGCCAGCAGGGGATTAACCCGATGTTGAAAACCCTGAACGACCAGAGCGCGGACGGGTATTACGATCTGCTGGAGAAGACGCTGATCCCGGTGGCAAAACAGTTTGATAACGATATGCAGGCGTTTCAGAAATGGAGCGAAGCGCGTGGTCAGGCGGAAGTGAGTGCCGTGCAGGCGAGTAAAACCCGCGTGCTGATCCTGATTATCGTCGCCGCGCTGCTGACGGCGGGCATTATCGTGCTCGCGTGGCTGGTGCTGCGCCATATGCTGCTCCAGCCGCTCTCGGCCTCCATTGCTCAGCTGGAGAACGTGGCGGCGGGGGATTTAACCCATACGCTTGCCGCGCCCGCGAGTCAGGAGTTTAACCGCCTCAACGCGGTGATAGAGGAGATGCGACAGTCGCTGATGAACTCGGTAATGCGGGTACGCGATGCCAGCTCGCAAATTGACACCGGCAGCCGCGAACTGACCCTGGGAAACCGCGATCTTGCAGAGCGTACGGAATCCACCGCCACGTCGCTGGAGCAGACGGCGGCCAGCATGGAACAAATCACCGCGACGGTGAAACTCAACGCGGATAACGCCGAGCAGGCGCACCAGCTGGCGAAGTCGGTGTCCGATACGGCCGATCACGGCAGCGAAATGGTCTGCTACGTGATTGAAAAAATGCGCGATATCTCCGGCAGCTCGGCGCGCATCGCCGACATCCTGAGCGTGATCGACGGTATTGCCTTCCAGACCAATATTCTGGCGCTTAACGCCTCCGTGGAAGCGGCGCGCGCGGGCGAGCAGGGGCGTGGGTTTGCCGTCGTCGCGGGCGAAGTGCGAAACCTTGCCAGCCGCAGCGCCGACGCGGCGAAAGAGATCCGATCGCTTATCAGTGATTCGCAGACCCACGTTAACGAGGGCAGCGAGCTGGCTCAGCAGGCTGGCGAAACGATGGATGAGATCGCAACAGAAGTGCTGCGCATGACCAAACTGATGCGTGAGATTGCGACCGCGTCCCAGGAACAGAGCCGCGGCATTGAGCAGGTGAATATTGCGGTGAATCAGATGGACGAAACCGCGCAGCAGAATGCGGCGCTGGTGCAGCAATCCTCCGCTGCGACCCGCTCCCTTGAGGAGCAGTCGCGTCAGCTTATGGAAGCGATGTCATCATTCAAAGTGACGACTCAGACCGCTGCATAATATTACTCAACCCCGGTACGTTCTGTGCCGGGGTTTTATTTCCCCCGGAATTAACTGCCGCAATATTATCGTGAATTTCACCCATTAATATTTCCAGCGAGCTGGTTAAGGCTAACGCTTTTTCCGTCGGTTCAAGATATAAACCTTTTCGGAAAAATAATGGTTCATCAAAGAGTTGATTAAAACGCTTTAAGGCCAGACTCACCGCGGGGCGTGACATCTCCAGACGCAAAGAGGCTTTTGCCATGCTGCCGCAGCGGACGATTTCAATAAATACAGGGATAAGATTTAAATCAATGCCGGTATTAGCACGGGAATAATTGTTCATTGCGATTTTGCTCCACGAAATATCTGTCAAACTGTTATGGAAATAATGCAGGAGCAGTGGTGAATATTAAAGCATGTTTTTTATAAACACTTATACGGTAAAATATATAAATGACAGGGGAGCCAGAACGGCTCCCCTGAAGAGAGATATTACGCGTCCGGGTACTCACGGATAAAACGTTCAACGTCTTCAACCATGTGGTTGTTGCCGACGAAGAATGAACGGCGCTGGTGAAGACTTTCCGGCACGATATCCAGAATACGCTCTTTACCGTCGCTCGCCTTGCCGCCCGCCTGTTCGGCGAGGAATGCCATCGGGTTGCACTCGTACAGCAGACGCAGTTTCCCGTCCGGATGGCTGGCGGTGCTTGGGTAGAGGTAGATACCGCCCTTCAGCAGGTTACGGTGGAAATCCGCGACCAGAGAGCCGATATAGCGGGACGTGTAAGGGCGCTGAGTCGCTTTATCTTCTTCCTGGCAGAATTTAATGTACTTCTTCACGCCGTTCGGGAATCGGATGTAGTTGCCTTCGTTGATGGAGTAGGTGTTGCCCTTTTCCGGGAAGCGCATGCGTTCCTGGCTCAGACAGAAAACGCCCAGTGAAGGATCGTACGTAAAGGCGTGAACCCCGCATCCGGTGGTATACACCAGCATGGTGGACGAGCCATAAACGACGTAACCGGCAGCAACCTGATTAATGCCAGGCTGCAGGAAATCTTCTTCGGTCACCGGCGTGCCAACAGGCGTGACGCGGCGATAGATGGAGAAAATGGTACCGACAGAAACGTTAACGTCGATGTTTGAGGAACCGTCGAGCGGATCCATCAGAACAACGTATTTAGCGTGTTCACACCCTTCGAAAACAACAATTTCATCTTCTTCTTCAGAGGCGATACCCGCAACGATGTCGCGCGCGCGCAGTGCAGCTTTCAGTTTTTCATTTGCGAACAGATCGAGTTTCTGTTGAACCTCGCCCTGAACGTTCTCGGCACCGCTGGCACCCAGGATATCGACCAGACCGGCCTTGTTGATATCACGGTGGATGATCTTAGCGCCCAGCTTTATTGCCGACAGCAAAGCAGTGAGTTCACCGGTAGCATGAGAGAACTCGTGCTGCTTTTCGACAATAAATTCACCTAACGTTTTCATAACACTTTCCCTGCATCTTTGTGAGTAGAGCGATTGTATGTTCACTAAAACGACTAAAGCCCAACAATCTTAACAAATATTCAAATAGTAGCGCAGAGGTGAATCGCGCCAGCAACATACGGATTTACCTGAAATGCGTTTCACAGCCGCTAACATGTGAGTAAAATGTGCGCCACATTGAAGAAGGATAGTGACGTATGCGCATTCATATATTGGGGATTTGTGGCACTTTCATGGGCGGACTGGCAATGCTGGCGCGCTCGCTGGGCCATGAAGTGACAGGTTCGGACGCCAATGTGTATCCGCCAATGAGCACACTTCTGGAAAAACAGGGCATCTCTTTAATTCAGGGCTACGATGCCAGCCAGCTGGATCCCGAGCCGGACCTGGTGATCGTTGGTAACGCGATGACCCGCGGCAATCCGTGCGTCGAGGCGGTACTGGAACGCAATATTCCGTTCATGTCCGGCCCGCAGTGGCTGCATGACTTCGTCCTGCGCGACCGCTGGGTGGTTGCCGTTGCCGGTACTCATGGCAAAACCACGACCGCGGGCATGGCAACCTGGATCCTCGAAGCCTGCGGCTATAAGCCGGGCTTCGTGATCGGCGGCGTACCGGGTAATTTCGACGTTTCTGCGCGTCTGGGTGACAGCCCGTTCTTCGTGATCGAAGCCGACGAATACGACTGCGCGTTCTTCGACAAGCGCTCCAAGTTCGTGCATTACTGCCCGCGCACCCTGATCCTCAACAACCTTGAGTTCGACCACGCGGATATTTTTGACGATCTGAAAGCGATTCAGAAACAGTTCCACCATCTGGTGCGCATTGTTCCGGGTCAGGGGCGCATCATCCTGCCGGAGAACGATATCAACCTGAAGCAGACTCTGGCGATGGGCTGCTGGAGCGAGCAGGAGCTGGTGGGCGAGCAGGGCCACTGGCAGGCGAAGAAACTCAACGCCGATGCCTCCGAGTGGGAAGTGCTGCTCGACGGTGAAAAAGTGGGTGAGGTGAAGTGGGGCCTTGTGGGCGAGCACAACATGCACAACGGCCTGATGGCCATTGCTGCGGCGCGTCACGTCGGCGTTCTGCCTGCGGATGCAGCCAACGCGCTGGGCTCGTTTATCAATGCCCGCCGCCGTCTGGAACTGCGCGGTGAAGCCCACGGCGTTACCGTGTATGACGATTTCGCGCACCACCCAACGGCCATTCTGGCAACGCTCGCCGCCCTGCGTGGCAAGGTCGGCGGTACCGCGCGCATTCTGGCGGTGCTGGAACCGCGTTCGAACACCATGAAGATGGGCATCTGCAAAGACGATCTGGCGCCGTCGTTAGGGCGTGCCGATGAGGTCTTCCTGCTGCAGCCGCAGCATATTCCGTGGCAGGTGGCTGAAGTAGCCGATGCCTGCATTCAGCCTGCGCACTGGAGTGCGGACGTGGATGCGCTCGCGGATATGGTGGTGAAAGCCGCTCAGCCCGGCGACCATATTCTGGTGATGAGCAACGGCGGGTTCGGTGGGATCCATCAGAAGCTGCTGGACGGTCTGGCGAAGAAAGCGGAAGCGGCAGCCGACGCGTAAAAAAAAGCCCGGTGGCGCTCGCGCTTACCGGGCCTACGTTCTTTTCTCCCTCGCCCCTTCGGGGTGAGGGGAACGAATTACTCTTCGTTCTCAGACAGCTCGCGCAGATACTGGAAAATCAGGCGCGCGGACTTCGGCGGCTTATTCCCTTCTTTCTCTTTCTTCGCGTTGCGGATCAAGGAACGCAGCTGCTGGCGGTCGGCATCCGGCCACAGGTTCAGCACTTCCGGCACGGCATCATCACCCTGTTCAATCAGACGATCGCGGATCTGCTCCAGCTTATGAAACAGCGCAACCTGCTGATTGTGGCGGTTTTTCAGCTTGTCCAGCGCCTGGCGGATCGGATCGACGTCGCGCTGACGCAGCATTTTCCCGATAAGCTGAAGCTGGCGACGACGGCCTTCTTTTTTGATTTTCTGTGCCAGTTCAATGGCATCGCGCAGATCCTGGTCGAGCGGGATCTTGTCCAGCGCGTTTTTGCCCAGTTCTACCATTTCCGCGCCAAGCTGTTTTAACTCTTCGGCGTCACGTTTAATTTCACTTTTACTGACCCAGATGATCTCATCATCTTCGTCTTCGATGTCATCACCGGGAACGTCGTCGAGCCAGTCTTCGGGCTGCTTAGTCATGTCAGGCTCCTTAAAAAAAGAGGCTAATGTTACCAGTTAAGACGCGCACTGAAAAACGGTTCTCTGTTAGACTTCAGATAACTCTCTCTTACAGTATGGCATTTGCGATGAAAGTAACCTCACAAGTTGAAGCGCAGCGTAAGATTCTTGAAGAAGCCGTCTCCACCGCGCTGATGCTTGCTTCAGAAAAATCAGATGGCGCCGAAGTGGCGGTCAGCAAAACCACCGGCATCAGCGTGAGTACCCGCTATGGTGAAGTGGAGAACGTAGAATTCAACAGCGATGGCGCGCTTGGGATCACGGTGTATCACCAGAATCGCAAAGGCAGCGCGTCATCCACCGATCTCAGCCCGGATGCCATTGCCCGTACGGTGCAGGCGGCGCTGGATATTGCCCGTTACACCTCTGCGGATCCTTACGCAGGCGTGGCGGATAAAGATCTGCTGGCGTTTGACGCGCCGGATCTCGATCTGTTCCACCCGGCGGAAGTGACCCCGGACGAAGCGATCGAGCTTGCCGCGCGCGCCGAGCAGGCTTCCCTGCAGGCCGACAAGCGCATCACCAATACCGAAGGCGGCAGCTTTAACAGCCACTACGGCATCAAAGTCTTCGGCAACAGTCACGGCATGCTGCAGGGCTACTGCTCTACCCGCCACTCGCTCTCCAGCTGCGTCATCGCCGAAGAGAACGGTGACATGGAGCGCGACTACGCCTATACCATTGGCCGCGCGCTGGGGGATTTGCAGTCTCCGGAGTGGGTGGGTAAAGAGTGCGCCGAACGCACGCTGTCTCGCCTGTCGCCGCGTAAACTCTCCACCATGAAAGCGCCGGTTATCTTTGCCAACGAAGTGGCGACCGGTCTGTTTGGCCATCTGGTGGGCGCTATCGCGGGCGGCTCCGTTTACCGTAAATCGACCTTCCTGCTCGACTCGCTGGGCAAGCAGATCCTGCCGGAATGGCTGACCATCGAAGAGCATCCGCACCTGCTGAAAGGCCTGGCCTCCACGCCGTTCGACAGCGAAGGCGTGCGCACGGAGCGTCGTGACATAGTGAAGGACGGCATTCTGACCCAGTGGCTTCTGACCAACTACTCCGCGCGCAAGCTGGGGCTGAAAAGCACCGGGCACGCGGGCGGCATTCACAACTGGCGCATTGCCGGGCAGGGCCTCAACTTTGAGCAGATGCTGAAAGAGATGGGCACCGGTCTGGTGGTGACCGAGCTGATGGGCCAGGGCGTCAGCGGCATCACGGGAGACTACTCTCGCGGCGCGGCGGGCTTCTGGGTGGAAAATGGCGAAATCCAGTATCCGGTGAGCGAAATTACCATCGCCGGCAACCTGAAGGACATGTGGCGCAATATCGTTACTGTCGGTAACGATATTGAAACACGCAGCAATATACAGTGTGGTTCTGTATTACTCCCGGAAATGAAAATCGCCGGACAATAGAGATAGCGTTTTGTTAATAATAAAAAAGGAAGTGAGCAATGCGTAAACATCTGTTAGCGATCGTCGCGGCTTCAACGCTGGTTCTTGGCTCTTCTGCGTTTGCTGCCGATCTTGAAGACGACATGGGCATCCTCGGGCAAAACCTGAAGGTGGTGCAGAAAACCGACAATGCGGCGGAAATGAAAGACGCGCTGACCAAAATGCGTGAAGCGGCGCTGGACGCACAAAAAGCGACGCCTCCAAAGCTGGAAAGCAAAGCGGCAGACAGTGCAGAGATGAAAGACTACCGCCACGGCTTTGACGTGCTGGTCGGCCAGATCGACGGCGCGCTGAAGCTGGCTAACGAAGGCAAAGTGAAGGAAGCCCAGGCGGCAGCCGAGCAGTTTGTGACGACCCGTAACACGTATCACAAGAAATACCGTTAACCGATCGCGCATCTGACAAACAACCAGCGGGGGCCAGCGGCCCCCGTTTTTTTTACGCGGTAATAAGTAAACCCTATCGCCATCACATTTTTGCGTCACCACGCCTGAACGTTTCGTTTCCCCGACGCGCGTTTTGCCGCTGGAATACGTGATATTCATCACGCAAATACCGTCATTAATTCAGATTCACCGCATTTATGTGGCACAGATCACTGCTGCGGCTCGCCTTTCCACTTCGAAGTGGAAAACAACTCGCTACAAACAATTCCCCCCCAACGTTAGTTTTATTCCAGAGCTATTAACGGGGTAAGACCAGTGATTAACGGAGCGGTAATGAACGACGTTGGGGAACAGGCGGAGCAAACAGAACAGCTCGCGAACACCATGCTGCAGCAGGTTTATGCCCTGCTGTCCCGGAACAACATCACCCCCAATGCGGTACAGGAGCAGATGCTCACTTCCCACGTGCGCGCCATG
Organism: Enterobacter sp. 148H3; assembly: GCF_034107425.1. NCBI lineage: Bacteria > Pseudomonadati > Pseudomonadota > Gammaproteobacteria > Enterobacterales > Enterobacteriaceae > Enterobacter > Enterobacter sp. 148H3. The sequence continues at coordinate 94,115 of NZ_JAWNEI010000014.1, forward strand.
GCGCACCGGTCCGTGACCGGCGAGCCGCTGCCGGAGGTTGAAGCAGAGCTGTTTGACGAAATTTCACCGGATTCAATGCGGCTTGCCCGTGAAGTGGTCGCGCAGTTTGGCAACCTTCCTGATGAAGAAGCCTGGCTGCTCTCCGTTCACTTTGAAGTCGCGAAAGACAACCTTTAAGGAGCAACACATGGAACAGATTACAGTCGTGATTGGCGATCGCCTAGGTAAAGGTCAGAAAGTGGCTGCCGGTGTGGAAAAAGCAGGTGGACGCGCGGTTGTCGTACCGGGCATGGCGGCAGACATGAAGCTCGGCGACATGATGAAAGCGGAAAACGCCACCTTCGGCATCTCCTTTTGCGGCAGCGGCGGTGCGGGTGCCATCACCGCCCAGACCAAATACGGCTACAAGGCCAAATACGGCATGCGTTCCGTGGAAGAGGGCGTGACCGCCATCAACGAAGGCTGCAACGTGCTGGGCTTTGGCTTTATGGATAAAGAAGAGCTGGGCGAGCGTCTGGTGCAGGCGTGGCAGAAGAAATACGGCGCATAAGCATGAAAGAACAGTTCACAACCACGGTGAGAGTGAAGGGGAAGGGCGACGCCAAAGCGCGCGCCTTTGCCGACGCGCTCAACCACGTTCAGGCCGCGGTGATGAAAGCCTCACCGCATATCTTACTGCGTATTGAGCCACAGGATGTGCAGGTCGTTCAGGCGCAAGAAGCGGTGCGTAAAGAAGCGTTTCTGTTCTTCTTTCTGCGCCGGGAAAGACGCACCTACAGCGTGGAGCTGGATGTGACCGTCAACGTGACCGCTATCAATCTTGACCAAGTGGATTTCGTCACGCAACGCTGATTATTCATAAAAGGGCAGACTGATGTTCTTAATTATATTAATAAAATCGCTCATCATTGGCGGCCTGGTTGGCGTCGGTGTCGGAGCCGGGGCTGCACGCATGTTTCATGCGCCTACCACTCAGGGTATGGGCGCGTTTCGTACGTTGGGGGAACTGAACTCCTGTGAAGGGGATCCGGCGTCCCACTTCTCCTTTGGGTTAGGTTTCTTCTTTAACGCCTGGGCCTCTTCCGTGGCCGCAGGTGCCTTCACACAGGACGTTGACCACCGCATCATCCCGAACTGGGGTGCTGCTGCACTGATGATCAAAAACCGTAACGTCGGCGAAACGCTGCACGACCCGCGCAAAATGGCGATTGCCTGCGGCCTGATCGGCATGATTGTCGTGACCTTCCTTAACCTTACCGCCTCCTCCGTGCCGGCTGCCCTTCAGGTCACCGCCGTGAAGGTGCTGGTGCCGGCGGCAAACCTGCTGGTGAACACCGTGATGCCGGTGATCTTCTGGCTGGCGGCTATCGATGCGGGTAAAAAATCGGGCTTCTGGGCCACCATTTTTGGCGGCGCGGCGCAGCTGATTATGGGGAACGCCGTACCGGGCCTGGTGCTGGGGATCCTGATCGGTAAAGGCGTAGAAGAGAGCGGCTGGAACCACGTCACCAAAGTGATGATGGCGGCTATCGTCCTGCTCTTCGTGCTGAGCGGCTTCTTCCGCGGCTTCGACATGAAGATGATTGAATCCTTCCATCTGACCGTGCCGAACTGGCTCGACATGATCCACAACTCGCTCAGCGGTAAATAACAGGAGCCTCTACATGGAACAGAATAAAGGTTTTTGGTATGCCGACTGGTCGTTCCCGATCTTCGTTGGCCTGCTCTCCTCCGGCGTGTTTGCCGGGACGCACATGTACTACCTCTACGGCATCGGCGCGTTTAACGAAGTGGCCTTCGTGGCGATGCTGAAAGCGGGCATTGATACCGGCGTTTACGGCGCGGTGGCGGCGTTTGGCGCGAGCTTCCTGTTCGCCCGTATTATCGAAGGCTCGCTGGTCGGTATTCTCGACATCGGTGGCGCGATCCAGACCGGCGTGGGCCTTGGCGTTCCGGCGCTGCTGCTGGGCGCGGGGATCATGTTCCCGGTGACCAACTTCATTGCTTCGCTGATCACCGGCCTGGTGATTGGCCTGGCGATTGGCTACGTCATCATCCTGGCGCGTAAGTTCACTATCAACCAGAGCAACTCCACCTACGGCGCAGACGTGATGATGGGGGCTGGCAACGCCTCCGGCCGCTTCCTCGGGCCGTTGATTATTCTCAGCGCCATGACCGCCTCCATTCCAATCGGCGTCGGTTCGCTGGTGGGTGCGCTGCTGTTCTACATCTGGCAGAAGCCGATTACCGGTGGCGCTATCCTCGGCGCGATGATTCTGGGCTGGCTGTTCCCGGTCGCCCTTTAATACCCGCGGGCGCTCCGGCGCCCGCCTTTTCAGGAGATCCTCATGTTTGATTTACTCCTGCGCCGCGCGCGCCTCGCCGACGATACCCTGACCGATATCGCGATTCAGGACGGGAAGATTGCCGCGACGGGCGACATTGACGCTCCCGCTCGCAAGACGGTTGATCTTAACGGTGACGTGTTCGTCAGCGCAGGCTGGATTGACTCCCACGTACACTGCTATCCGAATTCCCCGATTTACCACGACGAGCCGGACAGCGTGGGCATTGCCACCGGCGTCACCACCGTAGTGGACGCGGGCAGTACCGGGGCCGACGACGTGGACGATTTCTATGCGATCACCCGCAGGGCCTCCACCGAGGTCTTTGCCCTGCTGAACATCTCCCGCGTGGGGCTGATTGCCCAGAACGAGCTGGCCAACATGGCCAATATTGACGCCGACGAGGTGAAGCAGGCGGTGACGCGCCACCCTGATTTTATCGTCGGCCTGAAGGCGCGCATGAGCAGCAGCGTGGTCGGTGAAAACGGCATCACGCCGCTGGAGCGTGCCAAAGCCATTCAGAAAGAGAACGGCGACCTGCCGCTGATGGTTCATATTGGCAACAACCCGCCGAACCTCGACGAGATTGCCGAGCTGCTGAGCTCCGGCGACATTATCACCCACTGCTATAACGGCAAGCCTAACCGCATTCTGACGCCGTCCGGCGAGCTGCGCGCCTCCATCACCTCAGCCCTGAAGCGCGGCGTGCGTCTGGACGTCGGGCACGGTACGGCGAGCTTTAGCTTTGAGGTGGCGAAACGCGCGATCGCGATGGGCATTCTGCCGCACACCATCAGCTCGGATATCTACTGCCGCAACCGCATCAACGGCCCGGTGGGCTCGCTGGCAAGCGTGATGTCGAAGTTTCTCGCCATCGGCATGTCCTTACCGCAGGTGATTGACTGCGTCACAGCGAACGCCGCCGACGGCCTGCGCCTGGCGCGCAAAGGCCGCATTCAGCCGGGTCTCGACGCCGACCTGACGCTGTTTACCCTCAAGCGCCAGCCAACGGTGCTGACGGATGCCGAAAACGACAGCCTGCAGGCTGAACACATTCTGGTGCCGCTTGCCGCGATCCGCGCGGGCAAGGGCTACATGACCGAACAAGGGAGCACGGAACATGCCTTCGATTTATGAGAAGTACCATTTAAAGCAGGTTATCAACACCTCTGGCCGCATGACGGCGCTCGGCGTTTCCACGCCGCGCCCGGAAGTCGTGCAGGCGGCGATGGACGGCATGAATCACTATTTCGAGATGAAGGATCTGGTCAATAAAACCGGGGATTACATCGCGAAGCTGCTGGACGTGGAAGGGGCGACGGTGGTTTCCTGCGCGTCGGCGGGCATTGCCCAGTCCGTGGCCGCGGTGCTGGTAAAAGACAGCGACTGGCTGCTGAAAAACCTGCACGTCACACCGATTGAAAATAACGAAATCGTCCTGCCGAAAGGCCACAACGTGAACTTTGGCGCGCCGGTGGGCACCATGGTGGCGTTGGGCGGCGGCAGGCTGGTGGAAGCGGGCTACGCCAACGAATGTTCCGCCGATCAGCTGGCGGCGGCAATCACGCCGCGTACGGCGGCGATCATGTACATCAAATCTCACCACTGCGTGCAGAAAAGCATGCTCAGCGTCGAGCAGGCGGCGGTTGTCGCACGTAAACACGACTTGCCGCTCATCGTGGATGCCGCGGCGGAAGAGGATCTGCACGCGTACTACCGTTCCGGCGCGGACCTGGTGATCTACAGCGGCGCGAAGGCGATCGAAGGCCCAACCAGCGGTCTGGTGATCGGCAAAACCCAGTACGTTGAGTGGGTTAAGCGCCAGACGGCGGGCATTGGCCGCGCGATGAAGGTCGGCAAAGAGGGCATTCTCGGCCTGACCTGCGCCATCGAACACTACCTGACGGCCACTAAAGAGAGCGGCGCCGAGATGGTGGCGAAAATGACGCCGTTTATCGAGGCGCTCAACACCCTGAACGGCGTTACCGCACGCGTGGTCTGGGACAGCGCCGGACGCGACATCGCCCGCACTGAGATTAAGTTCGACGAAGTCACGACCGGCGTCGGCACGGGCGATCTGGTGGCGAAGCTGAAGCAGGGCGAATACGCCATTTACTTCCGTGGCTACAAGGCCAACGAAGGGATAATCGAAGCGGACGTGCGCAGCGTAAATGCTGACCAGCTGAACATCGTGTACCGCCGCATTAGCGAAGTATTAGGACAGGAGAAAAACGCATGAAACTGACCCCCAACTTTTACCGTGACCGCGTCTGCCTGAACGTGCTGGCTGGCTCAAAGGCCAACGCCAGCGCCATCTACGAGGCGGCGGAAGGCCACGTGCTGGTGGGCGTGCTCTCCAAAAACTACCCGGACGTGGCGAGCGCTGTTGCCGATATGCGCGAATACGCGAAGCTGATTGATAACGCGCTGTCTGTTGGGCTGGGCGCGGGCGACCCAAACCAGTCGGCGATGGTGAGTGAAATCTCCCGCCAGGTGCAGCCGCAGCACGTTAACCAGGTCTTTACCGGCGTGGCCACCAGCCGCGCGCTGCTGGGGCAGAATGAGTCCGTGGTCAACGGTCTGGTCTCTCCGACAGGCACCGTTGGCATGGTAAAAATCTCCACCGGCCCGCTGAGCAGCAAAGCGCCGGACGGTATCGTGCCGGTTGATACCGCGATTGCCCTGCTGAAAGATTTCGGCGGCAGCTCCATCAAATACTTCCCGATGGGCGGCCTCAAGTGCCGTGACGAGTACAAGGCGGTAGCGGAAGCCTGCGCCCGCCACGACTTCTGGCTGGAGCCGACCGGAGGTATCGATCTGGAAAACTATGAGGAGATCCTGCAGATCGCCCTCGACGCGGGCGTGAGCAAAATCATCCCGCATATCTACAGCTCGATTATCGACAAAGCCAGCGGCGATACGCGTCCGGAAGACGTGCGTACGCTGCTGGCGATGACGAAGAAGCTGGTTAGATAAAACAAAACTAAACCGCACATACCTGAAGGAGCCACCATGCACACCCGTACCCTGCTTGTCGCTTCACTCTCAATGTTCGCCACTGCCGCTGTCGCCCAGACGCAATACGCCTGGGTGGGCACCTATAATCCGAACGGTGAAGGGCTGTACCGTTTTACTGTTAACCCGCAAACCGGCGCGCTGAAAGATAAAACGCTGGTGAGCAAACTGCCGAATGCGGCGCAGTTGACCCTTTCACAAGACGGCAAAACGCTGTATCTGGCAAGTGAAGTAGAGCAGGGCGTGGTGCAGGCGCTGCGCGTCGGCGATAACGGTGAGCTGAGCGAGCTTAATCAGGTGGCCTCCGGCGGTGCGGGGCCGGTTTACCTTTCGCTGACGCCGAACGGCAAGCATCTTCTGGTGGCGAACTACGTCAGCGGATCGATTGCCATTTTACCCGTCAACGCAGACGGCAGCCTGGGTGAAGCCACGGACACACATCAGGATCAAGGCGAACCGGGCGCGGCGAAGCCGGAAGCTGCCGTCGAGGGCAGTTTCGCGATCAGCGATCATAACGGCCCGCATGCGCACATGATCGCCGCCGATCCGAGCGGGAAATACGTGTTTTCGACCGATCTTGGGCTGGATCGCATCTATCAGTACCGCTTTGACGATCGGACAGGAAAGCTGACGCCGAACGATCCGCCGTTTATCAGCGCCTCCTCAAAAGGGGCCGGGCCGCGCCACTTTGTCTTTACGCCGAAGGGCGATGCCCTGTGGTTGATTAACGAAGAGGCGTCTACGCTCACCCATTATACCGTGAACGCCAACGGCACCTTAAAAGAGGGCAAAACGCTTTCAGCCCTGCCTGAAGGTTACAAAGGCACCAGCTTTGCTGCCGGTCTGGCGTTAAGCGATGATGGCAAACAGCTGTATGTGGCTAACCGTTTGCATAACAGCATCGGGCACTTTACCGTAACGGCGGAGGGCACGCTGACGCATCAGGATGACGTATGGACCCGTGGTGATTACCCGCGCACCCTGACGCTTGATAAGCAGGGACGCTGGCTGTACGTCATGAACCAGCGCAGCGACAACATTACCCGTTTCCGCGTGGCGCAGGACGGGAAATTGAGCTTCGAACCGGACTATACCCCGGTCGGCAGCCCATCCCAGATGGTCATTTCACCTTAAGCCGTAAGAGGACAACGACGTGCGATTTCCGAACCAACGTTTAGCGCAACTTTTCGAACTGTTGCAAAACGAGACGCTGCCGCAGGACGAACTGGCGCAGCGGCTGTCGGTTTCCACGCGAACCGTCCGTGCCGATATCACCGCCCTGAACGCGCTGCTGGCAAGCCACGGCGCGCAGTTTATCTTGAGCCGGGGCAACGGCTATCAGCTCAAAATAGATGATGCCCAGCGCTACCAGCAGCTACAGGCATCCCACCCGCGCGCGCTGCGTATCCCGCGGACCGGTCCGGAGCGCGTGCATTATCTGGTGGTGCGTTTTTTGACCTCGGCATTTTCTCTTAAGCTGGAGGATCTGGCGGACGAGTGGTTTGTCAGCCGCGCCACGCTGCAAAGCGACATGGCCGAAGTCCGCGAGTGGTTCCATCGCTATAACCTGACGCTGGAAACGCGTCCGCGCCACGGCATGAAGCTGTTTGGCAGCGAGATGTCGACCCGCGCGTGCCTGACCGATCTGCTCTGGGAGCTGGCGCAGCAGGACAGCCTGAACCCGCTGGTGACCGACGTGGCGCTAAATGCGGGTGTGGCGGAGCAGATGGTGCCGGTGCTGCACGACGCCCTGACGCGTCACCACATTCGCCTGACCGATGAAGGCGAGCTGTTCCTGCGCCTGTACTGCGCGGTGTCGGTACGGCGCATCAGCGAGGGCTATCCGCTGCCGGAATTCCACGCCGAAGACGTGGAAGAGAACGTGCGCGAGGCGGCTAAGGATATCGCCGTCACCATCCAGCAGCTGGCGGGCAAGGCGCTTTCGCCATCAGAGGAGAGCTGGCTGTGCGTGCACATTGCGGCGCGGCAGATTCAGGAGATCGCGCCTAGCGCCATTAACGCTGACGACGACGAGGCGCTGGTCAACTACATCCTGCGCTATATCAACACTCACTATAACTACAACCTGCTCAGCGACGCGCAGCTGCACGCGGATCTGCTCACGCACATCAAAACCATGATCACCCGCGTGCGGTATCAAATTATGATCCCCAATCCGCTGCTGGATAACATCAAGCAGCACTACCCGATGGCGTGGGATATGACGCTGGCGGCGGTGTCGAGCTGGGGCAAATACACGCCGTATGCGATCAGCGAAAACGAGATTGGCTTCCTGGTGCTGCACATTGGCGTCGGGCTGGAGCGCCACTACAACATCGGCTACCAGCGCCAGCCGCGCGTGCTGCTGGTATGCGACGCCGGTAACGCGATGGTCCGCATGATTGAGGCGGTGCTGCAGCGTAAATATCCGCAGATTGAGGTGACGCGCACGCTCACCCTGCGCGAGTACGAGGTTGCGGAAACCATTGGCGAAGACTTTGTGATAGCCACCGCACGCGTCAGCGAAAAGTCGAAACCGGTAGTAACGATCGCCCCGTTCCCGACCGACTATCAGTTAGAACAGATTGGCAAACTGGTGCTCGTGGACCGCACCCGCCCGTGGATGCTGGATAAATACTTCGATGCAGCCCATTTCCGCATTATCGACAAGCCAATCGATCAGCAGACGCTCTTCCGCGAGCTGTGTGAACAGCTTGAGGCAGAAGGCTTTGTCGGCGCGGAGTTTCTGGATTCGGTTGTTGAGCGTGAAGCCATCGTCAGCACCATGCTCGGCGACGGCATTGCGCTCCCGCACTCCCTCGGCCTGCTGGCGCAGAAAACGGTGGTCTACACCGTGCTCGCCCCGCAAGGCGTTCAGTGGGGCGACGAAACCGCGCACGTTATCTTCCTGCTCGCCATCAGCAAAAGCGAGTACGAAGAGGCGATGGCGATTTACGATATCTTCGTCACCTTCCTGCGCGAGCGGGCGATGTCGCGGCTCTCTAGCTGCGGAGATTTTGCCGGGTTTAAGGCGGTGGCTATGGAGAGTTTGAGTCGGTTTTGAGGTAAGGGCGGACGGATAACATCCGCCTTTGCTCAACGCAGATGATGCACTACCTGGTTACTGCTGCCGCGCCAGATCAAAGACGGGTCTTTTAAATCCTGCACGAACTTGCCGTCGACCAGCACGTTAATCAGATCCACCACTTCCATCTGCTGCGTATTCAGTTCATCCAGCCTGTAGCCTGTCCAGACCCAGATATCTTTTCCCGCACACTCTGCACGAATGCGCTTCACCAGCTTCAGAATATCCGGCACGTTTTGCGGGTGCAGCGGATCGCCGCCGGAGAGTGAAATCCCCTGGCGGTGAATACGCGTGTCATTCAGGTCGCTGATGATTTTATCTTCAATCTCCGCGGTGAACGGCATGCCAGAATTGAGTCGCCAGGTGCTTTTGTTGTAGCAGCCGGGGCATTCATGGACGCAGCCTGAAACAAACAGGGTGCAGCGGGTGCCGGGGCCGTTGACGATGTCGACAGGGTAGTACTGGTGATAGTTCATAGCGAATAACCACGCCGGGTGGGGGGGGGGGGGAGCACCGCGACGCAAAAAAAAGGGGGCGGGAGGCCCGGCACGACCCCCCCCCCCCCCCG
>NZ_JAWNEI010000015.1:0-99463 GCF_034107425.1 Enterobacter sp. 148H3
GACCCCATGCCGAACTCAGAAGTGAAACGCCGTAGCGCCGATGGTAGTGTGGGGTCTCCCCATGTGAGAGTAGGGAACTGCCAGGCATCAAACAAGTGAAGAGGCCATCCGGAAGGATGGCCTTTTTGCGTTTATGGGTCAAAAAACGGTAGGCCGGATAAGGCGAAGCCGCTACCCGGCAAGTCGTCAGATCGCACTCCACTCCATAATAAACTCCGCAATCCCATCCACATCATTTAAATCCAGTACCGGAACTTCAAGTGGCAATACAACATCACTGACCACCGCAATGACATGCTCATCAAGCGTTAACTCGCTGATGTCATGCCCGGCATCGCTTCTGAATAGCAGGATCTTAGGCACGGCCTCATGCTTAAATCCCTCAATCAGCACCAGATCCAGGGTGGAGTGATCCATCCTACTGACAAGATAAGCGAGATCCAGCGGCGCCTCGTCCGGCGTTTCTGCCATTAACGCCCAGCGTTGAGAACTTGCCACCATCGTTTGCGCTGCACCCGCTTTACGCAGCTCAAAGCTGTCTTTTCCCGGTTTATCGACATCCATATTATGGTGCGTATGCTTAATCAATCCTGGACGAATACCTCTGGCACATAGCGCAGGAATGAGCTTTTTCAGGAGCGTGGTTTTCCCGGTCCCACTCCATGCGGAAATGGCTAAAATAGGTATCATTTTTTCTCCTGCATCATCTGCAAATCTTCATGCGTATTCACGTTCACAAACGCTGATTTTAAATCGCTAAAATCAACGGAATGGCCGCCAGACTCACGCATGAAGACCATTACCCTGCGCTCTCCCCCAGCCAGATAGCTCTGCAGAGCAAGCGCTAGCGATCGGTGCATTAATGCGATAGCAGGATGGTCACGCTCGCCGTCATGTACCCAAACCACAGGAGCTGTACCGCGAAGCTGTAATAAACGCTCGGCAAGACAGGACGGAATAAACGGGGTATCGCAGGGGCAGAAGATAAACCACTCTCCTTGAGACTGTTGTATGACCGAAAGCATACCGGCCAGCGGTCCTGGGTAATCCTCAACGATATCCTGGTAGACGGCGTACCCGCTGCTTCGGTAAGTGTCGATATGCCGGTTAGCGCTGATGGCCATTGTCGACACCTGGCCTGAGAGCGTATCGACGACATGCTGCCATAAGGGTTTTCCATTAAGAAGCTGAAGCCCCTTATCTTTTCCGCCCATTCGCGTTGCTCTGCCGCCTGCCAGAACGACCCCGATGATTTCCTGGCTAAGATTCACGAATATCGCCTCTTTTATTGTGGGATTGACCCTGCTAACGTGTCACTCTAAATGAAAGGAGCACCACCATGAAATGTAAACGTCTGAATGAAGTTATTGAACTCCTACAGCCCGCCTGGCAAAAAGAGCCAGAGCTAAATCTGATGCAATTTTTACAGAAACTGGCGAAAGAGTCAGGTTTTGACGGCGATCTGGCTGACCTTTCTGACGACATCCTGATCTACCACCTTAAAATGCGCGACTCTGCCAAAGATGCTGTTATTCCTGGTATTCAGAAAGATTATGAGGAAGATTTTAAGACCGCATTATTGCGCGCACGAGGCGTAATTAAAGAGTAAAAGCTTGTAAGCGGCGGCACCGAAATCGCCACAAGATGATATCCTGAATCATTCGTATAATTTCCGGATGATCGGATGAACGACCAGGCTTTTACTTTCCAGACATTACACCCGGACACCATTATGGATGCCCTGTTTGAACAGGGTATTCGGGTGGATTCCGGGCTAACACCGTTAAACAGCTACGAAAACCGCGTCTATCAATTTCAGGACGAGGATCGTCAGCGATTCGTTGTAAAGTTCTATCGTCCTGAACGCTGGTCCGCAGAACAAATTCAGGAAGAGCATCAGTTTGCTCACGATCTGCTGGATGACGATGTTCCCGTTGCCGCACCGCTAAAATTCAATAACCAAACGCTCCTCACGCACGAAGGGTTTTACTACGCTGTATTCCCGAGCCTGGGGGGGCGCCAGTTTGAAGCGGATAATATCGATCAGATGGAGTGGGTTGCCCGCTATCTTGGGCGTATACACCAGACGGGACGCAAAAAAGCCTTTATTGCCCGCCCGACTATCGGGATTCAGGAATACCTTCTTGAACCGCGCCAAGTATTCGAAACGTCTGCAATGATCCCCGCAGCGCTAAAGGATGATTTCCTCAACGCCACCGATAAGCTTATTGCTGCAGTGAAAACCTGCTGGCGCGATGATATTTCCGTCCTGCGCCTGCATGGCGATTGTCACGCCGGGAATATTCTCTGGCGTGACGGCCCGCTCTTTGTCGATCTCGACGATGCGCGCATGGGGGCAGCGGTTCAGGACCTGTGGATGCTGCTCAATGGCGATAAAGCCGAGCAGCGCATGCAGCTTGAAACCATTATTGAAGCTTATGAAGAATTTAGCCCGTTTAATTCAGACGAAATTGCCCTGATTGAGCCTTTACGTGCGATGCGTTTTGTTTATTATCTCGCATGGTTAATCAGGCGTTGGGACGATCCGGCATTTCCTCGCAATTTCCCGTGGCTTACCGGAGAGGATTACTGGCGTAGCCAGATATCTACATTTACTGAGCAGGTTAGGGTTCTTCAGGAGCCCCCTCTGCAATTAACGCCGATGTATTAATGGACACACCCAGGAGAGAGTTAATCATGAAAAAAATTTGGCTGGCGCTGGCAGGTATGATTCTGGCATTTAGCGCTTCTGCTGCGCAGTTTACCGACGGCAAACAGTACATCACGCTGGACAAGCCGGTCGCTGGCGAGCCACAGGTTCTGGAGTTCTTCTCGTTCTATTGCCCACACTGCTATCAGTTCGAGCAGGTGCTGCATGTTTCTGACAACGTGAAGAAAAAGCTGCCGGAAGGCACAAAAATGACCAAGTACCACGTCGAGTTCCTGGGCCCATTGGGTAAAGACCTGACTCAGGCATGGGCGGTGGCGATGGCACTGGGCGTGGAAGATAAGATCACTTCGCCAATGTTTGAAGCCGTACAGAAAACACAGACCGTTCAGACCACTGCGGATATCCGTAAAGTGTTCGTTGATGCCGGCGTGAAAGGTGAAGAGTATGATGCCGTGTGGAACAGCTTCGTGGTGAAATCACTGGTTGCCCAGCAGGAAAAAGCGGCTGCTGACCTCCAGCTTCAGGGCGTTCCGGCGATGTTTGTTAACGGCAAATATCAGCTGAACATGCAGGGCATGGACACCAGCAGCATGGATATCTTCGTACAGCAGTATGCTGATACCGTGAAATACCTGGTTGAGAAGAAGTAATTTCACTGATGTAAAAACGCCGGTCACTGACCGGCGTTTTTGTATGAAGATTTAATCCTGCCTATCTGTTCGTCTTTCTCTTTCCAGAGCGTATTAAGCCACTGCTGGAAACGACGTTTGAAATTCTTGTCGTTTACGTAATCACCGTGCAGTTCAGCGTCAATCGGAACCAGGTCGACATGCACGACAATGCGCGTCAGTTTGCCGCTGAGCATATCGAAGAATGGCGTCCTGTCGTTTTCCGGATAGCAGAGCGTGACGTTAAGAAGTTTATCGAACTGTGCTCCCAGCACGTTAAGCGCCATCGCAATCCCCGCTGCCTTTGGCGGCAACAGATGCTGATAAGGAGAGCGAGTTTGCTGGCGCTTCTCTTCCGTAAACCGGGAACCTTCAACAAAGTTCACGATAGTCGTTGGATGCGCGCGAAACTTTTCGCAGGAACGGCGCGTGGTCTCCACATCTTTGCCGCGACGCTCGGGATGACGAATCAAATAGCTGCGCGAATAGCGTTTCATAAAGGGCATATCTAGCGCCCAGCAGGCCAGCCCAATAAAAGGCACCCAGGCGAGCTGCTGTTTCAGAAAGTATTTGTTCATCGGGATGTGTTTGCGAAAAAGCACGCATAACACCACGATGTCCGCCCAGCTGTGGTGATTGCAGATCAGCAGGTACCAGTTCTTCTTGTTAAGACTCTCCAGTCCTTTGATATCCCACTTCAGATGCGGGTTCAGGCACAGCAGGATCGCCAGCCCTTCGCACCAGCAGTACATCATGAAATTACAAAATGCGGACACGGCTCGCCACACCATGGGGACAGGCAGCAGCAGTTTAATGATCCCGGCTACGATGATCGGCACAGAACATGCGACAGTCACCAGAATAGTTAAAATGATGCTTAACAGTAATGTTATTGCAGCGAGCAATCTCGACATGATGAGCTTTTTCAGGTAGTTAGCTGTAAGTTAGCGGCCGGCTATTCGACGCTGGGCGCTGATTTTACCAGAAAACGGACAAATTAATGGCGCTTTCATGTGATGATTTGGCCGCTTTTACCCTGTCGTAGACGATTTCACTGTGATTCCGCGCTTATCAAGGCTTATATCCACATAGACTAAATTGCCATCAGTTGGCCATATAGATAAGATCTAATGCCATAACAGCATGATAATTAAGATCTAAAAAATAACTCATATGTGTATTTTGTGTCTGTTATTCATATGAAGTGAAAATATGCACAAACTTATCCACAGTTTGAATTTTGCGAGCGATCCTCACGATCGCAAAATCTTTTCCTGTATCAGGCGCTAATAACTGATGTTTTCATCCTTCTGTGGCATCCTTTACCCATAAATTGATTAAAGGCACGGACATTATGGTTCAGATCCCAGAAAACCCTCTTATTCTCGTCGATGGCTCTTCTTACCTGTATCGGGCATACCATGCGTTTCCTCCTCTGACCAATAGCGCAGGGGAACCCACCGGCGCAATGTACGGCGTGCTGAACATGCTGCGCAGCCTGATCCTTCAGTACCAGCCAACCCATGCGGCTGTGGTCTTTGATGCGAAAGGCAAAACGTTCCGCGATGAGCTGTTTGAGCATTACAAATCTCACCGTCCGCCAATGCCTGACGATCTGCGTGCGCAGATTGAGCCGCTGCACACCATGGTAAAAGCGATGGGGCTACCGCTGCTGGCCGTCTCTGGCGTTGAAGCCGATGACGTCATCGGTACGCTGGCGCGTGAAGCAGAAAAGATGGGTCGTCCTGTACTGATCAGCACCGGTGATAAAGATATGGCGCAGCTGGTGACGCCAGGTATCACCCTGATTAATACCATGACCAATACCATTCTGGGGCCTGAAGAGGTTGTCACTAAGTATGGCGTGCCGCCTGAGCTGATTATCGACTTCCTTGCGTTGATGGGCGACTCCTCGGATAACATCCCGGGTGTCCCTGGCGTTGGTGAGAAAACCGCGCAGGCGCTGCTTCAGGGGCTGGGCGGGCTGGATACGCTCTACGCGGAATCAGACAAAATCGCCGGGCTCTCCTTCCGTGGCGCAAAAACCATGGCCGGAAAACTGGAAGAGAACAAAGAGGTGGCTTATCTCTCCTATAAGCTGGCTACAATCAAAACCGATGTCGAACTGGAGCTGGGCTGTGAGCAGCTTGAGGTGCAACAGCCTTCTGCTGGCGATCTGCTGAGCCTGTTTAAGAAATACGAATTCAAGCGCTGGATCACTGACGTGGAAGCCGGTAAATGGCTACAGGCAAAAGGGGCCAAACCTGCTGCAAAGCCGAAGGAGACGATTGTTGTTGAAGCAGAAGATCAGGCTGAAGAAGAAGCCGTGGCGCTTTCATTCGACAACTACGAAACCATTCTTGAAGAGTCACAGCTGATCGCCTGGATCGAGAAACTGAAAAAGGCGCCGGTCTTTGCCTTTGATACCGAAACTGACAGTCTCGATAACATCTCAGCCAATATGGTTGGCCTGTCATTTGCGACAGAGCCGGGTATTGCAGCCTACGTTCCTGTGGCGCACGATTACCTGGATGCGCCGGAGCAGCTCTCCCGTGAACGCGTGCTTGAGCTGCTGAAGCCGATCCTGGAAGACGAAAAGGCGCTCAAGGTTGGGCAAAACCTCAAGTACGACCGCGGCATTCTGCAAAACTACGGCATTGAACTGCGTGGGATCGCCTTCGACACCATGCTCGAATCCTACATTCTGGACAGCGTCGCGGGCCGCCATGATATGGATTCCTTATCTGACCGCTGGCTCAAGCACAAAACCATCACCTTTGAAGAGATTGCCGGAAAAGGGAAAAATCAACTCACCTTTAACCAGATTGCTCTTGAAGAGGCGGGTCGCTACGCGGCGGAAGATGCTGACGTCACGCTGCAGCTGCATCTGAAGATGTGGCCAAAACTGCAGAAGCACGAAGGTCCGCTGAACGTGTTCCAGCATATCGAGATGCCGCTGGTGCCCGTGCTATCCCGCATTGAACGCAACGGCGTGAAAATCGACCCAACGGTGCTGCATAACCACTCCGGGGAGCTAGCGCAGCGCCTGACCGAGCTTGAGCAAAAAGCGCATGAGCTTGCAGGCGAGCCGTTTAACCTCTCTTCACCGAAGCAGCTGCAAACCATTCTGTTTGAAAAGCAGGGCATCAAGCCGCTGAAGAAAACCCCTGGCGGCGCACCGTCAACCTCTGAAGAGGTGCTGGAAGAGCTGGCGCTGGATTACCCGCTGCCAAAAGTGATTCTGCAGTACCGTGGTCTCGCGAAGCTGAAGTCGACCTACACCGACAAGCTTCCGCTTATGATCAACCCGAAAACGGGTCGCGTACACACGTCGTATCATCAGGCTGTTGCGGCGACCGGTCGTCTCTCGTCTACCGATCCTAACCTACAGAACATCCCGGTACGTAACGAAGAGGGCCGTCGTATTCGCCAGGCTTTCATCGCACCAGAGGATTATCTGATAGTCTCTGCTGACTACTCGCAAATCGAACTGCGCATAATGGCGCATCTGTCCCGTGACAAAGGCCTGCTTACCGCGTTTGCTGAAGGAAAGGATATCCACCGGGCAACCGCGGCGGAAGTATTCGGCTTGCCGCTGGACAGCGTGACCAACGAGCAGCGCCGCAGCGCTAAGGCGATCAACTTCGGTCTGATCTACGGCATGAGTGCATTTGGTCTGTCGCGCCAGCTCAACATTCCGCGTAAAGAGTCGCAGAAGTATATGGATCTCTACTTCGAGCGTTATCCGGGTGTGCTGGAATATATGGAACGCACCCGCGCGCAGGCGAAGGAAAAAGGTTACGTCGAAACCCTGGATGGCCGCCGTCTCTACCTACCGGACATCAAATCCAGCAACGCGGCGCGCCGCGCTGGCGCAGAGCGTGCGGCGATCAACGCCCCGATGCAGGGTACCGCGGCGGATATTATTAAGCGTGCAATGATCGCCGTTGATGCCTGGCTGGAAGAAGAGAAGCCTCGCGTGAAAATGATCATGCAGGTACACGATGAACTGGTATTTGAAGTGCACAAGGACGACCTCGACGCCGTGTCGAAGAAGATCCACGAACTGATGGAAAACAGCATGACGCTTGATGTGCCGTTGCTGGTGGAAGTGGGAAGTGGTGAAAACTGGGATCAGGCTCACTAACGATTCTTCGCATAACGCGCTATTTATGTAAGTTTGCAACATTAGAACGCGCGTTTTGTGACGATCATTAGAATTCCCTATGTAAAGAATGAAAAAAAACTACAAAAAGTGCTTTTTCTGCAGCACAAAAAGGGGTAGAGTTATCGGCGTAGGGTACAGAGGTAAGATGTTCTATCTTTCAGACCTTTTACTTCACGTAATCGGATTTGGCTGAATATTTTAGCCGCCCCAGTCAGTAATGACTGGGGCGTTTTTTATTGCGGCAAAGAAATGTTCAGGCAAAAAAAGCGCGGACATTGCCGCGCCCGGTATTACTCTTCTTCCGCTTCCTTCGCGGGTTCCAGCTCGCTAAACCAGGTATCGAGTTTCTGACGCAACTTGTCCACGCCCTGCTTTTTCAGCGAGGAGAACGGCTCAACCTGTACATCACCGTTGAACGCCAGCACCGCTTCGCGAACCATATTCACCTGCGCTTTACGCGCGCCGCTCGCCAGCTTATCGGCTTTCGTCAGCAGCACCAGTACGGCGATATCGCTTGCTACAGCCCAGTCGATCATCTGCTGATCGAGATCTTTTAGCGGGTGACGAATATCCATCAGCACCACCAGACCTTTCAGGCACAGACGTTTTTCCAGGTATTCACCCAGCGCACGCTGCCACTTGATTTTCATCTCTTCCGGTACCTGCGCGTAACCGTAGCCCGGTAAGTCGACCAGGCGTTTGCCCTCTGCGACTTCAAACAGGTTGATCAGCTGGGTACGGCCAGGTGTTTTTGAGGTACGCGCCAGGCTCTTCTGATTGGTCAGCGTATTCAGGGCGCTGGATTTCCCCGCATTTGAGCGGCCAGCAAAGGCCACTTCAATACCGGTATCAGAAGGCAGGTGGCGAATATCGGGCGCACTAGTGACAAAATGCGTCTGTTGGTAGTTCCAGGTAGTCACGTGGTCGTCTCCAAAATCGTAATCTGAAGGGGATTATACCCGAATGCAGGCAAAAGGCTTTTCTGTTTGCTAATGACCTGTAGGCAAATGCCTCAGGCAGTGTGAGAGATCGGCCAGTAATGCCCTGAGATATTTCAGAGAATTCGCAGGTGTCAAAAAATCCAAACTGTTTTAAATCATAAGCTTATTTTCGGGTAATTGTCTGAAAATCCTTTTTTGTACCGTTTCGTTGCTTGTTAGTTTAACGGAACAAGGTAAAGTGTGCGTCAGGGCGAGGAAGCCAACAGGAAATCGACTTAAGGATTAGGGTCAGGAGCGCCAGGAGGCGAAGACGCAGGATTGTCAGGACGACCAGCGCCTGGAGGCGTTTTAAAAGGAAATGGAACCGTATCACGGACGGTATTAGCCAAGGGATAAACAGGGTTTGTTGTTGGCAAACATGGAATGTCTGACCCGCTAAGGGTTGTGAGTCAGGAAAAAAGGCGACAGATTGCTCTGTCGCCTTTTTTCTTTGCTTGCTTTCTGCTAGATTTCGCCGCAATTCTATACTGAAGAAAACGACTTAAAGATAAAACATCATGAAAAAACCAACCTCCGCTGCGGGCGCGAAACGCCCTGCAAAAGCACGCCGCAAAACGCGCGAAGAACTGAACCAGGAAGCGCGCGACCGCAAACGCGACAAAAAACATCGCGGTCATGCTGCGGGTAGCCGTGCCAACGGTGGTGGTGCAGCGGGCGCTTCTGCAAAAGGCAAGCAGCAGAAAGATCCTCGTATCGGCAGTAAAACTCCCATTCCACTGGGCGTGACAGACACCCCGGTCACTAAGCAGCACAAACCAAAGAGCGAGAAACCTATGCTTTCACCGCAGGCTGAGCTGGATTTGCTGGAGAACGATGAGCGCCTGGACGCGCTGCTGGAACGTCTTGAAGAGGGTGAAACCCTGACCGCTGAAGAGCAGTCATGGGTGGATGCCAAACTGGATCGTATTGATGAACTGATGCAGAAGCTGGGCCTGTCATACGACGATGACGAAGATGAAGAAGAAGACGAGAAGCAGGAAGATATGATGCGTCTTCTGAAGGGTGGAAACTAACATTTGCACCCGGCAGGCACGATAGTCCTGCTTATAACCCTTCCGGTTATATGTTATCTGGTGTGGTTATTCGTTAAACTACGGCGGTTGTCGCGGCGACAGAAGTGGCTGCGCACCCGAATGATGGCCCGCAATGGGGTCAGAACGGGCCGCCGTATACGAACGCGACACCAACGGAAGGAGTGAGCATGTCAGCATCAACTATCGAATGGGATTTGGCCCTAATCCAGAAATATAACTATTCCGGGCCGCGTTATACGTCATACCCCACCGCGCTGGAGTTCTCCGATGCCTTCGGAGAGCGTGATTTCCAGCAGGCTGTCGCGCGCTATCCTGAGCGTCCGCTGTCGCTCTACGTCCATATTCCGTTCTGCCACAAGCTTTGCTACTTCTGCGGCTGCAATAAAATCGTGACCCGCCAGCAGCATAAAGCCGACCAGTATCTTGATGCGCTCGAACAGGAAATTGTGCATCGCGCGCCGCTGTTTAAAGGCCGTCACGTGAGCCAGCTTCACTGGGGCGGCGGTACGCCAACCTATCTGAACAAAGCGCAAATAAGCCGCCTGATGGCGCTTCTGCGCGGCTATTTCAGTTTTAATGCTGACGCTGAGATCTCGATCGAAGTCGATCCGCGTGAAATTCAGCTGGATGTCCTGGATCATTTACGCGCAGAAGGATTCAACCGACTGAGTATGGGCGTACAGGATTTCAATAAAGAGGTTCAGCGTCTGGTGAACCGCGAGCAGGACGAAGAATTTATCTTTGCCTTACTCAATCACGCGCGTGAGATTGGTTTCACCTCGACCAATATTGACCTGATTTACGGCCTGCCAAAGCAAACGCCGGAAAGCTTCGCCTTCACGCTGAAGCGCGTGGCTGAACTTAACCCGGACCGCCTGAGCGTCTTTAACTATGCGCATCTGCCAACGCTCTTTGCCGCCCAGCGCAAAATCAAAGATGCCGATCTTCCTTCTGCCCAGCAGAAGCTGGATATCCTGCAGGAAACCATCACCTCGCTGACCGAAACCGGCTATCAGTTTATCGGCATGGATCACTTTGCCCGTCCGGATGACGAGCTGGCCGTTGCTCAGCGCGAAGGGGTCCTGCACCGTAACTTCCAGGGATATACGACCCAGGGCGATACCGATTTACTGGGAATGGGTGTCTCCGCCATTAGCATGATTGGCGACTGCTACGCGCAGAACCAGAAAGAGCTGAAGCTGTATTACCAGCAGGTTGATGAGACTGGCAACGCGCTGTGGCGCGGCATTGCGTTAACGCGTGATGACTGTATCCGTCGCGATGTGATTAAGGCGCTTATCTGTAACTTCCGTCTCGATTTCAGCGATGTGGAAGCGCAGTGGGAACTGAACTTCAGCGATTATTTCGCGGAAGATCTGAAGCTTCTGGCGCCGCTGGCGAAAGACGGGCTGGTGGATGTGTCGGAGAGCGGGATTGAGGTCACGCCGAAAGGGCGTCTGTTGATCCGTAATATCTGCATGTGCTTTGACGCGTATCTGCGTCAGAAAGCGCGAATGCAGCAGTTCTCGCGAGTTATTTAAACTGTAATGCCGGGTGGCGGCTTCGCCTTACCTGGCCTACAAAAGTGCGAAATGTAGGCCGGGTAAGCGAAGCGTCACCCGGCTTTTCATCGCCAACTCGCTAGCTAAACAGCCCAACCAGCGCCGCGCACAACATAGCCGCAACGGCTGTTTGTGGCGTGTGGCTTTCAGCGGCTCCGCTAGAGAGCATATTCACGAATGTTTCCAGCATGATGTTCACCCCCAATTTCCGGGCACGATCATACAAAACTCATCGGAACAGTAAAGCGCAAAATAACGACGATTTGCGTTCAATTAATAACCTTTACACAGCGGCGTGAGATCATTCCATTCCCAGCTCTTTCAGCTTGCGCGTCAGGGTATTGCGACCCCATCCCAACAGGCGAGCGGCTTCCTGCTTGTGACCCTGCGTATGACGAAGCGCGGTGGTCAACAGCGTACGCTCCATCTCAGGCTGAGCCTCAGACAGCAGGTTTTGATGACCGGAACGCAGCGCGCGGTCGGCCCACTGCGCCAGCAGCGTCGCCCAGCTGTCCGGCAGCGCGTGTCCGCTACTGCTTTCCGGCGCGGTCGCCTCAAACAGTTCGGCCGGTAAATCCTGAATCAGCACTTCCTGACCGGCAGCCATCACGGTTAACCAGCGGCAGGTGTTTTCCAGCTGACGCACGTTGCCCGGCCACGCCAGACGCGTCAGAGCGGCATCGGTTTCCGGGTGAAGCTGCTTGGCTTCCACGCCCAGCTCGCGGGCAGCCACCTGCAGAAAATGACGCGCCAGGCGGGGAATATCTTCCCGACGTTCACGCAGCGGCGGCAGATGAACGCGAATGACGTTCAGACGGTGGAATAAATCCTCACGGAATTTTCCTTCCTGCACGCGTTGTTCCAGGTTCTGGTGGGTCGCGGCGATAATACGCACGTCCACTTTCACCGGCGCATAGCCGCCCACGCGATAAAACTGCCCGTCGGCCAGCACGCGCAGCAGGCGGGTCTGAACGTCAAGCGGCATATCACCGATTTCATCCAGGAACAGCGTGCCGCCGTCAGCCTGTTCGAAGCGCCCCTGGCGAATGGTATTTGCGCCGGTAAATGCCCCTTTTTCATGGCCGAACAGTTCGGACTCAATTAAATCCTTCGGGATCGCCGCCATATTCAGGGCGATGAACGGGGCTTTTGCCCGCGGGCTATGGCGATGCAGTGCATGCGCTACAAGCTCTTTACCGGTGCCCGATTCGCCGTTAATCAAGACGCTGATGGACGAGCGGGACAGACGGCCAATAATGCGAAACACGTCCTGCATCGCCGGCGCTTCGCCAATGATGTCGGTGGTTGGCCCAAAATCGGGCGCGTGGCGTGGTTGTTGCTGCTCCTGATAATGGCTAATCGCGCGTTCAACCAGCGCCACCGCTTCGTCGATATCAAACGGTTTGGGCAGGTAATCGAACGCCCCTTGCTGATAGGCACTCACTGCGGCATCCAGATCGGAGTGCGCGGTCATTATGATGACCGGTAGCATAGGGTGGCGTTGTTTGATCTGCTTTAACAGCGCCAGCCCGTCCATGCCCGGCATACGGATATCCGACAGCAGAACATCGGGCGTTTTAGTGGTGAGTGCGTCGAGCACTTCGCTGCCGCTCTCAAACGTCGTGCAGCTTAATCCTGCCCCTGTGAGCGCGCGTTCAAGCACCCAACGGATGGAGCTATCGTCATCGACTACCCAGACTATCCCTCGTTGCATAAACGTCACCTTTATTTTTTAATCGGCAGGAAAACCGAAAACTCGGTATGTCCCGGCCAACTGGTAAATTCAATTTTTCCAGAGTGTTGGTCGATCAAACTGCGGGCAATGGATAAGCCCAGGCCGGTTCCGCCTTCGCGGCCGCTGACCATCGGGTAGAACAGGGTGTCCTGCAGATGCGATGGAATGCCGGGCCCGTTATCCTCAACGTCGATTCGGGCGGCCAGCCGGTAGCGCACGCCGTGTAACGTGAGCTGGAAGGCGGTGCGGGTGCGTAAAATAATCTCGCCGCCTTCAGGTCCCAGCGCCTGCAGAGCATTACGCACAATATTCAACAGGACCTGCTCAATCTGGTCCGGGTCATGGGCCAGTTCCGGCAGGCTTGGGTCGTAATCACGTACCAGCGTGACGTTCTCTGGCAGCTCCATTGAGACGAGCTTCACCACCCGCTCAGCCACTTTATGGATGCTTTCAGTGACGTGCATTCCCGGCTGCTGCGGACCGAGAAGACGGTCTACCAGATTCCGCAGACGGTCCGCCTGCTCAATGATGACGTTGGTATATTCCGCCAGCGCAGGGTCAGGCAGCGCCTTGGTCAGAAGCTGCGCCGCGCCGCGTAACCCACCCAGCGGGTTTTTGATTTCATGCGCCAGACCGCGCACGAGGTCACGGGCTGCAATCTGCTGCGCATGCTGAAGCTGCTCCTGGCTCAGTCGACGCTGATTATCCATCGGCGCCATTTCCAGCAGGATCAGGCCTTCGGGAAGACGTTGCGCGGTTAGCGACAGAATGTGCGAGCGCCCGTCGATCACCAGCGTCACTTCGTTATCGGTGAAACCCTGGCCTGCCTGTAAGCTTTCCTGCATCAGGCCAATATTCAGCGAAAAGTAGCTCAGGAGTTCCGGAAGCGGGGTACCGAATAGTTTACGTGCGCTTTGGGCAAGCAGCTGCTGTGCCGCCGGGTTGGCGTAATGAACGGCCAGCTCGTCATCGACCAGCAAGATGCTGTTAATCAAAGAATTGAGGATCTGCCCAGCATCGGGCAGCGTGCCAGTTGCCATTCAGCAGTCTCCTGGAGTCGTTTGCACTAATTTAGTGCAGTATAGCGTTTTCGGCGTAAAAAGCGCGTGAGATCAGATTGTTGGTGGAGAAAAAAGCCCATCCTGAGATGGGCTAAAAGTTTCCACGGCAACTACTCCCGGCGCTTGTCACGCCGGGTAAAACAACTTAATTAAACGCTGTAGTACAGTTCGAACTCAACCGGATGCGGAGTCATGCGCACGCGGTCGTTCTCTTCAGTGCGCAGTGCGATGTAAGCATCGATAGCGTCGTCAGTGAATACGCCACCTGCAGTCAGGAACTCACGGTCTGCGTCCAGCGCCTGCAGGGCTTCTTCCAGAGAGCCAGCAACCTGTGGGATCTCTTTCGCTTCTTCTGGCGGCAGGTCGTACAGGTTTTTGTCCATCGCTTCGCCCGGGTGGATCTTGTTCTTGATACCGTCCAGACCTGCCATCAGCAGTGCTGCGAAGCACAGGTATGGGTTAGCCGCTGGATCCGGGAAGCGTACTTCGATACGACGCGCTTTAGGAGACGCTACTACCGGGATACGGATAGAAGCAGAACGGTTACGTGCAGAGTAGGCCAGCATCACTGGCGCTTCGTAGCCCGGGACCAGACGCTTGTAGGAGTTGGTGGTTGGGTTAGCCAGGGCGTTGATCGCTTTAGCGTGTTTGATTACGCCGCCGATGTAGTACAGCGCCTGCTCGGACAGGCCAGCATATTTGTCGCCAGAGAACAGGTTGGTACCGTTCTTGGACAGAGACATGTGGCAGTGCATACCGGAACCGTTGTCGCCAAACATTGGTTTTGGCATGAAGGTCGCGGTTTTACCGAAACGGTGCGCAACGTTGTGCACAACGTATTTGTAGATCTGAATTTCGTCCGCTTTTTTGGTCATGGTGTTGAAGCGGGTTGCCACTTCGTTCTGACCAGCAGTCGCCACTTCGTGGTGGTGAGCTTCAACAACCAGGCCCATCTCTTCCATCACCAGACACATGGTGGAACGAATGTCCTGTGCAGAATCGACCGGAGGAACCGGGAAGTAACCACCTTTAACGCCAGGACGGTGACCTTTGTTACCACCTTCATATTTGGTGGAGGAGTTCCATGCACCTTCGATGTCGTCGATAGCAACGTGGGAGCCAGAAATAGAAGCACCGAAACGGATGTCATCGAACAGGAAGAACTCTGGCTCTGGCCCGAACAGAACGGTGTCTGCGATGCCGGTAGAACGCAGGTACTCTTCAGCGCGTTTAGCGATAGAACGCGGGTCGCGGTCGTAGCCCTGCAGCGTGCCTGGCTCGAGGATGTCGCAACGGATGATCAGGGTTGGTTCTTCGAAGAACGGATCAATGACCGCAGTGGTCGCATCTGGCATCAGAACCATGTCGGATTCGTTAATGCCTTTCCAGCCACCAATGGAGGAGCCGTCAAACATTTTGCCTTCTTCAAAGAATTCGGCGTTCACCTGATGAGCAGGGATTGTGACGTGCTGTTCTTTACCTTTGGTGTCGGTGAAGCGGAGATCAACAAACTTCACTTCATGTTCGTTCAGCATCGTCAAAACGTGTTCAGCGGACATACTTAACTCTCCAGATTGGTCATTGTCGTCGTGGTAACGAGGTCTTCAGTTTCTGTTTGTACTGGCTGTTGCCATGTATTTTTATAAAGCGAAATCTGTGCCAACTTTTAAATCACCCCAAAAAGGCGTTATCATGCGCACCATAGTGCAAAAGGGCTGCACCACGATGGATTTGTTGCACCAGTATAGTGCTTCAATGTGAACATTGAGCACCATATTGGTGCAATTTACGTTAAAGTGCCCTTTTTCGCTCCGTGAAAGCGATCACAAAGCATCTCTGCAATACTTGTTTGCGGAGGATGTTTGTGATCCTGTTTTGTAGTGCGATTAATCCGTGTACAATAACGCGCTATTTCTAATGCCTGAGGCAAAGTTGTGATCGAAAATTTGCGTAACATCGCCATCATCGCGCACGTTGACCATGGTAAAACTACCCTGGTTGATAAGCTGCTGCAGCAATCCGGTACGTTTGATGCGCGTGCCGAAACTCAAGAGCGTGTGATGGACTCCAACGATTTGGAGAAAGAGCGTGGGATTACCATCCTCGCGAAAAACACCGCGATTAAATGGAATGACTACCGTATCAACATCGTTGATACCCCAGGGCACGCCGACTTCGGTGGTGAAGTTGAGCGCGTGATGTCCATGGTGGATTCCGTGCTGCTGGTGGTTGACGCATTTGACGGCCCAATGCCGCAAACGCGCTTCGTGACCAAAAAAGCATTTGCCCATGGCCTGAAACCAATTGTTGTTATCAACAAGGTTGACCGTCCTGGCGCACGTCCTGACTGGGTTGTTGATCAGGTATTCGACCTGTTCGTTAACCTCGACGCGACCGACGAACAGCTGGACTTCCCTATCATTTACGCTTCGGCGCTGAATGGTATCGCGGGTCTGGATCACGAAGATATGGCGGAAGACATGACCCCGCTGTATCAGGCGATTGTCGATCACGTACCGGCACCGGATGTTGATCTGGATGGTCCACTGCAGATGCAGATCTCCCAGCTGGACTACAACAACTACGTTGGCGTCATCGGTATCGGCCGTATCAAACGCGGTAAAGTGAAGCCAAACCAGCAGGTTACTATCATCGATAGCGAAGGCAAAACCCGTAACGGTAAAGTTGGCAAAGTGCTGACTCACCTGGGTCTGGAGCGTATCGACAGCGATCTGGCTGAAGCGGGCGACATCATCGCTATCACCGGTCTGGGCGAGCTGAACATCTCTGACACCATCTGCGACCCGCAGAACGTGGAAGCGCTGCCAGCCCTGTCTGTTGATGAACCAACCGTTACCATGTTCTTCAACGTCAACACCTCTCCGTTCTGTGGTAAAGAAGGTAAGTTCGTTACCTCTCGTCAGATCCTTGACCGCCTGAACAAAGAGCTGGTGCACAACGTTGCGCTGCGTGTTGAAGAAACCGAAGACGCTGATGCATTCCGCGTTTCTGGTCGTGGTGAGCTGCACCTGTCTGTTCTGATCGAAAACATGCGTCGTGAAGGTTTCGAAATGGCGGTTTCCCGTCCGAAAGTTATCTTCCGCGAAATCGACGGCCGTAAACAAGAGCCGTTCGAAAACGTGACGCTGGACGTTGAAGAGCAGCACCAGGGTTCTGTGATGCAGGCGCTGGGTGAGCGTAAAGGCGACCTGAAAAACATGAATCCAGATGGCAAAGGCCGCGTACGTCTCGACTACGTGATCCCAAGCCGTGGCCTGATCGGCTTCCGTTCTGAGTTCATGACCATGACCTCCGGTACCGGTCTGCTGTACTCCACCTTCAGCCACTACGACGACGTGCGTCCGGGCGAAGTTGGCCAGCGTAACAACGGCGTGCTGATCTCCAACGGTCAGGGTAAAGCGGTTGCGTTTGCGCTGTTCGGTCTGCAGGATCGCGGTAAGCTGTTCCTGGGTCACGGTGCTGAAGTTTACGAAGGCCAGATCATCGGTATTCACAGCCGTTCTAACGACCTGACCGTAAACTGCCTGACCGGTAAGAAACTGACCAACATGCGTGCGTCCGGTACTGACGAAGCAACGGTTCTGGTTCCACCGATCAAGATGACCCTGGAGCAGGCTCTGGAATTCATCGATGACGACGAACTGGTAGAAGTGACTCCGCTGTCTATCCGTATCCGTAAACGTCACCTGACCGAGAACGATCGTAAACGTGCAATGCGCGGTGCGAAAGAAGAGTAATACGGTCAATCTATAGGTCGGGTAAGCGCATGTACCACCCGGCCGGTAAAAAGCCGCTGATCCCTCAGCGGCTTTTTTATTCGATGATCGCCAGAATTCTTCATTACCCGGGGGAGTTATGTCCCAACGCTATCTTTTTCCTGCGAAATTCACGGATTAGGGTAACTCTGCTCCATTTATCACGAACACCCGATCTGCCGATGAAATCGTGGTTTCGCGATGCGCGATAATAATCCTCGTAATGTTCATCGCCTGTATAGACTGATTGACCTGACTTTCACTGGTTTTATCAAGGTGGCTGGTCGCCTCGTCCATGAATAAAATACCCGGTTTACGGTATAATGCCCGGGCAATATAAATCCGCTGTTTTTGACCGCCGGACAACCCTTCCCCAAGTTCACCAATCAGTGTCTCGTAACCCATTGGTAGCTTTAAAATGTCATTATGAATATGGCTTGCGATAGCGCATTGCACCATCCACTGCTCGTCAATGTCAGGCCGAAAACCGGCGATATTCTCTTTGATTGAGCCTGAAAACAGCTTATCTTCCTGCATGATACAGGCAATGCGTTCAGCATAATGCTCGAAACCAAGTTGCTTAATATCAATGCCATTAATTCGGACGCAGCCGTTCGACGGTTCGAATAAACCGCACAACACTTTCATCAAGGTGCTTTTACCTGAACCCGATACGCCCGTAATAGCAATACTCTCTCCGGCATGAATGGTCAGATTCAGTTTGCTGAAGATAGGGTCCGCATGGTTATCATAACGGTAAGTCAGATCCTGAGTTTCGAGCGTTAAGGCTCCGTGTGGTAAACGCAGCGGGCTGGTGGCCGTTGAAGAAGATGCTTCCTGCAGCGCAATATCGGCAACGCGTTCATTGTGTAAGTTGATGATCTTCAGCTGAATGATAAAGTTGATCAGGGCATTTATTCGGTCATAGAACTGACTCCTGAAGGTGTTAAATGCGATAAACATACCGATGGTTAAATGACTATCCATCATCAGCCTGCCGCTAACCCACAGGATAACAATTTGGTCGCAGGCGGCGATAAAAGAGACGACGCCACCAAAGAAAAGATCCATTCGCGTCAAACGAATGCCTGTATTGACCTTATCTGAAAAAAGATTAAACCAGTTATTGATTCTCAGGTCAGTCATCCCCTGAATCTTAATCGTCGCGATACCGTACAGGGTTTCCATAAAATAAGAATTAAGGCGTGCTTCCTTGATTAACTCTTCTTCGGATAGCTGGCGATAGTATCGATAGGTAGCAAACCGAATGAAGGTGTATATTGCGGTAAAAGAGACCACTATCATGCTGAGCTGCAGGTTGTATAAAAACATCATTACCAGCAAACCCATGAGCATTAGCGTATCAATAATGCTACCAGTCAAACCTGTGGTAAAAGTGGCCCGTATAACATCAAGCGAGTGGAAGCGAGACTGAATGTCCCCCAGTTTGCGTCTTTCAAAATAGGTGGTCGGTAGCTTAATAAGGTGAGAAAAGAGGCTAAAACTCCACTGGACGTCGATGAGTGTTCCCAGTACCAGCGTGGTCCAGGAGCGTATGACACTGACCGTCAAACGTAACAGAATCAGAATAAACAACCCAAGACAGATGATATTAAGTAAACCGTAATCTCCGGATGCAATCACATTATCCGTGACTAATTGTGTCCCCACAGGCATTAGCAGGCTGATCAACTCAATCACCAGCGATAAGAAAAATACCTTCGTCAGTGAAGTTATCAGTCCATTGATATTCTTTAATAACGTGGTCGCTTTTAACCTGTTTTGCTTCTTTTGAACTGAGAAAGTGGTTCCCGGCCATACCTCAAGCACAACACCAGTAAAATGTTGGGACAATTCGGGCATGCTAATCACCCGTCGTCCAAACGCAGGGTCGTGGATCACCGCGCTGTTCTTATCGACCTTAATCAGTACGACAAAATGGTTAAAATCCCAATGCAATATGCAGGGCTTACGCACGTCATGTAATTCCTGAAGGTCCACGGACAATGCGCGTGACGACATCTCCAGTTCACTGGCAATTGCTTTTATCGCATTGAGGTTGACCCCACGTGATGACAAATTGAATTGTTGCCGGAGTTGCAGTAGATCCACCTGCTTGCCATAAAAACTGCATATCATTGAAAGACAGGCCAGGCCACATTCGGACGCTTCGGTTTGAAAAACAACTGGGATGCGTTTAAATATTTTCAGATCCAACTTGCGCAGCAGCGTCTCAAGTGTATAAAGATTATTCATTACCCGCGTCCGTTACGCTCATTTTCATTTCGTAAAATGGCGATAATAACCACTCATAGATATGTCTCTTTTCAAGGAAAAGAGAAATCTGCGCTTTGGCTCCCTGGCTCAGTGAGAGTTGTTTTCCATGAACTTGCACAGACTGTAGGTCAGGTTTGATCATGATTTTGTACCAGGACTTTTTATCGTCATAGAATTCATGTGCGATGGTCTGCTTTGACAGGAGTTCTGGCTTCGATGCCGGAAGCCTGGATATTGCTGATATTGATGCCCTGAACTGACCAAATTTTTCATAAGGAAAGGCGTCGTAACTAACATTAACGCGCTGGCCAATCGCCAGATAAGGAAGAACTTCATCCGGAACCCAGGTTTCGAGATAGCATGGTGAATGGATATTCTGCTGAACTCGCGCCAGTACATCGCCTGCGCCGATCATCTTACCTTGCGCCGTATTGATGGAGTCGATTAAGCCATCGGCTGTTGCCACGATGACATAATTACCTTCCGCTTCTGTATTTAACTTTTCTTTTTGCAGTTCGTATATTTGTTGCTCAAGCTGGTAAATCTGTTGGTCATAATCAGCGCTCTGGGACTGGATTTGCTGATTGAGCGCATCGATCTGAACCTGGTCCTGTGATTTTCTGGCGACCAGGTCAGAAACATTGCTCTGCTGTTGGTAGAGTAGTGCGTTTTGGCTACTCATCTGGTCTTTGGTGACCAGACCTTTTTCCTGATAACCACGGTAATCGTTAACGTTCTTCTCAATCTGATGCAGTTCCCGCTCAGCCTGCACCAGTAGCCCAGATGAGGTATTAAAACTGGACTGATAATGATCTTTTTGAGTCGTCAGCGCGTTGAGCGTACGGTTTTTCGAAGAGTTCAAATTTGCCATCATTACGCTGATACTCTTTATTTGTAGCGCGATCTCCTTTTTTTTATTCTCATCAACCAGGCCTGATTGCGTCGATACACCCGAATGAATGAGAAAGAGAGCATCACCTTTTTTTACGCGATCGCCTTCATTAACAAAACTCTGCACGACTGTACCCTGCATTGATGCAGAGATATTCACTGAGCCAGGGAAAGTGGTTATTTCACCGTGAACGATGACGCGACGGGTGTAGGAACCTTTGGTAATAAAAATAGAAATGGAAGCAATAAAAAAAATGCTGAGCAATATGATAAGAGCAAAAGGGATGCCCGGCAGAAGAACAGCTTTCCCTTCCCACCGTGTACTCTGATATTCAATAGCTTCCTTGCGAAACATACCTGGCCTCTTGCGGGGGTGGAAATAGCCGCCAAATATCAGCGGCTATGAGTTATAATGGTTCAGGAATTAATGTCTACCGTGATCATTACCCTGGCGGCCACCGCCACTTTTCGAACCACCATTACCTTTTGATGAACCACCGCTTTTACCACCAACGTTAACCGAGCAACCACCGCTAAAGGATGTGCTTTCAGAGTGAGAACCATCTTTGTTAGTGGTGCTGGTGTGAGAATAGCTGCCATTACAACCAGCGCTACCACCACCGAACATCCCACCAATCGCACTACCGATAGAACCCCACATTCCTGCACCGCTGACGTTACTTAATTCACTTTCATTGAGTTCACGCATTATTAATTTTCCTTGCAATAGTGAGCAAAAGGTATACCCATAATATCCATAGACTTTTTCCATACCATTTCACCATCCGTGAATGAAATGTTTTTTACGCCAAAACGCGTAAAATCCTTTTCGCTGTACGTCGACAGACCTGTGTCTGGATCACCAATATTTTCTTTTTGCCCGCAAAGTGGCATCATCCATGACACATTTATATCTTTGTAGAATGCTTTATCCGTTTTTCTTATTTCTGAGAAAATGCGATCTGTTATCGTTGTGTCTGTATTGATTTCTCCGTTAACCGTAGTTGTTAACTTATTGTCATCAGAATTAGGCGACCCATGGAAACCAATAATGGAACCATAATTGATGATTTTGTTTTTTGCCGCTGGGAAAAGATAGTTAGCACAGGAAGAAAGGCATAATCGCCTGACCTCAATGTTAATTTCTTTATCATGAATAACTTGTGCTATTTTTATTGCAGTTTCGACATCGCCGCCACCACTGTTTATGGATATCGTTCTGACAGGGATAAGGTTTTTTCTGATAAGCCCCACAATGATTTTGTCATCATCTTTGGATATGTTTCCGTCGATATATAACGTATCAAAAACGAGGTGGGTTGAAAGTTTTGGTTCAAGCCCTTGCTTCACAATCAGTTGGCTGGAGAGTTGATATAAAATATCTCTGCTGGCTTTTTTAAATCGGTAGGCATTGTATGAATAAATAGCGAAAGCGCAGAGTAAAGCTATTAAAACGGCACTGAGGACGTATCCCTTTTTAATCTTCACGAAAGTGCAGCTCCATGTGTAAAGTAATGTAAACTTATCATTATAAAAAAGAAGATAAATAGAGCATTTGTATCTAAATGTAAATTTAAGTAAAGTGAACTTGTTGCGATTTCGAGCAAAGCCGCGCGAAATGGGATTGCCATGGCAAAAATGGGGGAATATGGTGATGAGAAAAAATATTACGGAAGCGTTTTTCTATAATTTTTTGCAGAATGAACTAAAACGTATATCTTCGCAAAATCGAACTTAAATAAAACTCATCCCTGCCTATCGCCAGTAAGCCAATATCATCTTCCTGGCTAAATTTTTGTTCTTCATACTGCTCCCTCTAAGCTGAATCTCGTGCATAGCCAAACTTTATCTTTCCCGCTACAGTTACCTCTCCACGGCGAGCAGGAGATAAACATGCTTTATATCTTTGATTTAGGAAACGTCATCGTCGATATCGATTTTAATCGCGTGTTGGGCGCATGGAGCGATTTTAGCCGCGTGCCGCTGGCGACCTTAAAGCAGAATTTCGCGATGGGCGAGACCTTCCACCAGCATGAGCGCGGTGAAATCAGCGATGAAGCATTCGCTGAACGTTTCTGCCAGGAGATGGGGCTTTCGTTAAGCTATGAACAGTTTTCCCACGGCTGGCAGGCGGTATTTGTGGCGGTTCGCCCTGAGGTGATCGACATCATGCACAAACTGCGCGAGCAGGGGCATCGGGTCGTTGTGCTATCAAATACCAACCGTCTGCATACCACGTTCTGGCCTGAAGAATACCCTGAAGTTAAGGCGGCGGCTGATAAAATCTATCTCTCGCAGGAGATGGGCATGCGTAAGCCTGAAGCGCGAATTTATCAGGCTGTTCTGCAGTCAGAAGGATTCACCGCGGCCGATGCGGTCTTTTTCGACGACAACGCCGATAATATAGAGGGAGCTAACCAGTTGGGTATTACGTCAATTCTGGTGACCGGAAAAGAGACGATACCTGACTACTTTGCGAAGCAGCTATGCTAAAAACCGTTCATCAAAAAGCCACGCACCATACTCGCCCGCTGCGGGCCTGGCTGAAACTGCTCTGGCACCGGATTGATGAGGACAATATGACCACGCTGGCGGGTAACCTCGCCTACGTGTCATTGCTCTCGTTAGTGCCGCTGGTGGCGGTTATCTTTGCCCTGTTTTCCGCCTTTCCGATGTTTGCGGACGTCAGCGTGCAGCTTCGTCATTTTGTCTTCGCGAATTTCATTCCGGCAACCGGGGATGTTATCCAGAACTACATTGAGCAGTTTGTTGCCAATTCCAGCAAGATGACGGCAGTGGGGGCGTGCGGTCTTATCATCACCGCGCTGCTGTTGATGTACGCCATCGATAACGCGCTAAACACGATCTGGCGGAGTAAAAAAGCGCGGCCAAAGGTCTATTCTTTTGCCGTGTACTGGATGATCCTCACGCTGGGGCCGCTGCTGGCCGGGGCGAGCCTGGCAATCAGTTCTTATCTGCTCTCCCTGCGCTGGGCGAGTGATTTAAACGGCGCTATTGATAATGTGCTTCGCATCTTTCCGTTGATCCTGTCGTGGCTCTCGTTCTGGCTGCTCTATAGCGTGGTGCCGACCACGCGCGTGCCTAACCGCGATGCGGTCGTGGGGGCGCTGGTGGCGGCATTGCTCTTTGAGCTCGGTAAGAAAGGGTTTGCCCTCTACATCACCATGTTTCCGTCCTATCAGCTGATTTACGGCGTGCTGGCGGTGATCCCCATTTTGTTTGTCTGGGTCTACTGGACCTGGTGTATCGTCTTGCTTGGTGCTGAAATAACTGTCACTCTCGGTGTATACCGCGAACTTAAAAAAGCAGCAGAAGCTGAAAAACAACAAGAAGCAGACCAACCATGATTGCATTGATACAGCGCGTAACCCGTGCCAGCGTCACCGTGGAGGGAGAGGTGACGGGTGAAATTGGCCCAGGACTTTTGGTGTTGTTAGGTGTCGAAAAGGATGACGACGAGCAAAAAGCCAACCGCTTGTGTGAGCGCGTACTGGGCTACCGTATTTTCAGCGATGCGGAAGGCAAGATGAACCTGAACGTCCAGCAGGCGGGCGGCAGCGTGCTGGTGGTTTCCCAGTTTACGCTGGCAGCGGATACCGAGCGCGGCATGCGCCCGAGTTTCTCGAAAGGCGCCGCGCCGGATCGTGCAGAAGCACTTTACGAGTACTTTGTTGAGCGTTGTCGCCAGCAGGAAATGAATACGCAAACCGGACGATTCGCTGCAGATATGCAGGTATCGCTGGTGAA
Source organism: Enterobacter sp. 148H3 (assembly GCF_034107425.1). NCBI lineage: Bacteria > Pseudomonadati > Pseudomonadota > Gammaproteobacteria > Enterobacterales > Enterobacteriaceae > Enterobacter > Enterobacter sp. 148H3. Next base: position 24,613 of record NZ_JAWNEI010000015.1, read on the forward strand.
CGATGGCCCCGTCACATTCTGGCTCCAGGTATGAGCATACTTACGGCATGGCCGCGGGTAACAAGAGAGAGTACAGCTATGTATCACCTTCGAGTACCGCAAACGGAAGAAGAGTTAGAAGCCTATTACCAGTTCCGCTGGGAAATGCTACGCAAGCCATTACATCAGCCAAAAGGCTCTGAGCGCGACGCCTGGGACGCGATGGCCCACCATCAGATGGTGATGGACGAAGAGGGCAACCTCGTGGCCGTCGGGCGTTTGTATATCAACGCCGATAACGAAGCGTCTATTCGCTTTATGGCGGTTCATCCCTCCGTGCAGGACAAAGGTCTGGGGACGCTAATGGCGATGACCCTGGAATCCGTCGCCCGTCAGGAAGGCGTTAAGCGCGTTACCTGTAGCGCCCGCGAAGATGCCGTGGAATTCTTCGCTAAACTCGGTTTTGTGAATCAGGGGGAGATCACGACCCCGCAAACCACCCCGATTCGTCATTTTTTGATGATCAAACCTATCGCCACGCTGGACGATATTCTGCATCGCGCCGACTGGTGCGGACAGCTGCAGCAGGCCTGGTATCAGCACATTCCGCTCAGCGAAAAAATGGGCGTGCGCATTCAGCAGTACACCGGACAAAAATTTATTACCACCATGCCGGAAACTGGCAATCAGAACCCCCACCACACCCTCTTTGCTGGAAGTCTGTTCTCACTGGCCACGCTCACCGGCTGGGGACTTATCTGGCTGATGCTGCGCGAGCGCCATCTGGGCGGCACTATCATTCTTGCTGATGCTCATATCCGCTATAGCGCACCGATCAGCGGTAAACCGAGCGCGGTGGCCGATCTGGGATCGCTGGGCGGCGATCTGGATCGCCTGGCACGCGGCCGCAAGGCTCGCGTACAAATGCAGGTTGAACTATTTGGCGATAAAACACCGGGCGCGGTGTTTGAAGGCACCTATATCGTTCTTCCGGCGAAGCCTTTTGGCGCGTATGAAGAGGGCGGGAACGAGGAGGAGTAATCTTCTGTTCACGTTATCCGGGCGTGCTGAATCCGCCCGGCGATATCCCGCATAACGTCTCGCGCAGACTGGCTAACGCCGCCAAGCTGAAAGAAGCCATGGATGACGCCCAGCCAGCGCTGAGCGGTACACTTCACACCTTGCTCAGTCAAATGCTGATATAACATTTCTCCCTCATCGCAGAGCGGATCGTACTCTGCGGTAATGATGTGCACTGGCGGAAGTCCGTAAAAATCATCGCGCCACAGCGGGCTCGCTTCGGGATGTTGGCGGTCGATGTCGGCGAGGTACATTTCATACCCGCTGAGCAGGGTATCGCGGGTGATAATGTAATCCGTGCCATTGAGGGCATAGCTTTCAAAACTGGCGGTGGCGTCGAGCATGGGATAGATAAGAATGAGCTGCGCGGGTTTCCATCGTCCTTTCGCGTTGAGCCGCAATGACGTCACCAGCGCAAGATGGCCTCCTGCGCTGTCTCCGCAAAGTGTGATCCGGTTTTTATCCACGCCCAGTTTGTCCGCATATTGCCAGACCAGATCTGCACCTTTTTCCGCATCGTCATGTGCTGCGGGGAAAATATGCTCCGGGGCCAGCCTGTACTGAATCGCGATCACCCGGCAATTGCCGTAGCAGGCTAACTGGCGGAGTTGGTTGTCATGGGTATCAAAGCCGCCGCTGATGAAACATCCACCATGATAGTAAATGGCAGCAGGCAATATTTCAGGCGCATTGAGAGGTGAAAATACCCGAATGGTAAGACCCTCAAGAACAAGCGTCTCCACCTGAACGCGCGTTTCGGTCTCCCCGGCAAGCCCCGTGCTGGCAATATAACCTGCTCGTCGCACCTCAACGCTGTGGCGACGTGACGAGGGTCGCCCTGCAGCGATAAATCCCTGAACCAGCTGTGCAATACCCTGTTCCAGCGCCATGAAAATTCCCTTTTACTGTATGGATAAACAGTTTTATAGCCTGGTTTGATTCAAAAGAAAACAAGAATATTGTTGAGGGCAACAAACTGGAAAGCGGCTCGCAAAGGCGATGACGCGTCTCTCAATGAGAATGGAGAGCATCTGACATGAAAGACGGCGGGTAATGCTGTCGAACTGCAGGCCGGGCAAGCACGCGCCGCCCGGCACTGTCACAGGGAGTTATTCCCCTTCACCCGGGAACAGGAACGGGTTGATCGAGCTGCGGGCGAATCCCTCCTGCTCCATCTTCGCGTCCAGAATCAGCGAGGCAAGATCGTCGGCCACCGCTTCGACTTTCGGGTCTTTTTCCTGATACAGAATCTTCAGGTAAGTGCCGCAGTCGCCGCAGCTTTCGGCTTTCACTGCCGCTTCTTCATTTTCCAGCGACCAGTAATTCAGATCGCGGGTCTGCTCGCAGTTGCTGCACTTGATGCGAACCACGTGCCACTCGGTTTCACACAGGTTGCAGTGCAGGTAGCGCAGCCCCTGAGTGGTGCCGATTTGCACCATGCTCGATACCGGCATGGAGCCGCAGACCGGGCAGAACTGGCGCGCCTCGCCGTATTCGGCGCGAGCTTTGCCGGGGATCAGGCTCGCCATTTGCGCCCAGTAAAGCGACAGCGCAGCCCAGATAAACGGCGCTTTATCGCTGCTCACCAGAGCAAAGTCGGAGGCAAACAGCGCGCTCGCCATCTCTTCCAGCTCCAGGTCAGAGGCTTTTTCCAGATTCTCAATGACCGCCAGCGCGGTTCCGCTCATCTCCGGCTTCAGCTCGGCAATCAGCGAATGCAGCAGCTTTTGCCAGTGCTTGTCGCGCGGCAGGACGTGAATGTCCAGCGGCGGTTTGCCCTGCGCGTTGGCTTCTTTGATGCGCGCGGTCAGATCCATTTGCAGGGGATGGTCGTACAGCACCACTTCCTGCGCGTGGGCGACCAGCGCGGCAAAACGCAGAAAATCGCCCAGCGGGTTGTTCTCTGCCAGCTCGCGCAGACGCTCTGCGCGGCGGTTGTAGAGGTTCTTGAGTCTGGGGAATAACAACGGCGGAATATAATCCGCCGTGCGTTTCTCGCTCGACCCCAGCTCATCTTGCGGGATTATGCGAATACTCATTCAGATGACTTTTCCTGTTTCTGGCGGACTTCACGGTACCAGCGCGGGTGATGTTTCTTCGCCCACGTACTGGTTACCCATCCTTCCACCATCGCGGTAATGGTGCCTTTCACCCAAAGGGCGGCGTAGATATGCACCATGATAACCACAATTAACGCCACTGCGGCAAATGAATGCAGCATCAGCGCGAATCGGATCACCGGGATTGAGAAAGCAGGCGCAAAGTACGGACGCCAGATGATCACGCCGCTCACCAGCAACAGGACCAGGAAGATAATCGCCGCCCAGAATACGCATTTCTGGCCGAAGTTATAACGCCCGGTGTCACCCACTTCCTCGTTGACGACGATCTTACGAATATTCTTCGCCCAAAAGATATCATCCCGATTGATTAGGTTATGGTGCCAGTAGCGGAAAAACATGATGATGAAAGACGCGAACATAATGACGCCCACAAACGGGTGCAGGATGCGCGCCAGCTGTGGAGTCCCCATGATCTGCATCAGCCAGTTGAAGGACGGGAAGAAGAACCCCAGCCCGCTTATCGCCGCCAGCATGAAGCAGAAGGCGGTGACCCAGTGGTTGATGCGTTCCGGCGCGGTGTAGCGCACGATGGTGTCACGTTTTCTCATTTGCGCACCTCGTCTTTCTCTTCATGCAGGTTGTCGTCTTCCTCTTCCGCGCGGTTCGGACCGACGCCGACGTAGTGGAAGATGCTCGCTGCGAAGGTGGCAGCAAAACCGACCGCTGCCAGCGGTTTCCAGATGCCTTTCCAGAACTTCACGGTGGCGCTGATTTCCGGGTTCTCCGGCAGACCGTGATACAGATTCGGCTTGTCGGCGTGGTGCAGCACGTACATCACGTGCGTACCGCCAACCCCGGCCGGATCGTACAGGCCCGCGTTGTCGTAACCACGGGTTTTCAGCTCGCCCACGCGCTCTGCCGCCAGCGTTTTCATATCCTCTTTGGAGCCAAAGTGGATAGCGCCGGTTGGGCAGGTCTTCACGCACGCTGGCTCCTGGCCGACGGTTACGCGGTCAACGCACAGGGTGCATTTGTAGACGCGGTTGTCTTCCGGGTTCAGGCGCGGTACGTCGAACGGACAGCCCGCGATGCAGTAGCCGCAGCCGATGCACTGTTCGGACTGGAAGTCGACGATGCCGTTGGCATACTGAATGATAGCCCCTTCTGACGGACATGCCTTCAGGCAGCCCGGATCCGCACAGTGCATACAGCCGTCTTTGCGGATAAGCCATTCCAGTTTGTCGTTCTGCTCAACTTCCGAGAAACGCATCACCGTCCAGGACTTGGCGGTCAGGTCCGCCGGGTTGTCGTACACCCCGACGTTGTGACCCACTTCGTCACGCAGATCGTTCCACTCAGAGCAGGCCACCTGACAGGCTTTACAGCCGATACAGGTGGTCACGTCGATAAGCTTCGCCACTTCCTGCTGGTGGTCCCGCGCCTGAGGCGCGGGCGTGAAACCATTAGTCGCGGAACGACGGATAATGTCTTGAGATTGATAAGCCATAAGTCGTCTCCGTTACACCTTTTCCACGTTCACGAGGAAGGCCTTAAACTCCGGCGTCTGCGTGTTCGCATCACCGACGAACGGCGTCAGGGTGTTCGCAATGAACCCTTTCTTCGCCACGCCCTCATAGCCCCAGTGAATCGGAATACCGATGGTATCCACCTGCTGACCGTGAACGTTCAGCGTGCGAATACGCTTAGTCACCACCGCCTTGGCTTTAATATAGCCGCGGTTAGAGGAGACCTTCACGGTATCGCCATGGGCAATGCCGAGCTTGTTCGCCAGCTTTTCGCCGATCTCCACAAACTGTTCTGGCTGCGCGATGGCGTTAAGCAGCGCGTGCTTGGTCCAGTAGTGGAAGTGCTCGGTCAGACGGTAGGTGGTGCCCACGTACGGGAACTTGTCTTTTTTACCCAGCGCTTCGAAATCGCCCTTAAAGATACGGGCTGCCGGGTTAGAGACCACGTTCGGGTGCAGCGGGTTGGTGCCCAGCGGCGTCTCAAACGGCTCGTAGTGTTCCGGGAACGGACCTTCCGCCATCTTATCGATAGCAAAAAGGCGTCCCATTCCCTCAGGCTGCATGATAAATGGCCCAACGTCGCTGCCCGGTGCGGCAGTGCTGTAGTCCGGAATATCCACGCCGCCCCATTTCGCACCGTCCCACTTCAGAAGCTGACGCTTCGGATCCCACGGGTTACCCTGCGGGTCAGCGGATGCGCGGTTATAGAGGATGCGGCGGTTGAGCGGCCACGCCCATGCCCAGCCCAGCGTATTGCCAAGGCCCGACGGGTCGGCGTTATCGCGGTTTGCCATCTGGTTGCCTTTCGGCGTCCAGCTACCGGCAAAGATCCAGCAGCCGCTGGAGGTGGTACCATCATCGCGCAGGTGCGCGAAGGTGCTGAGCTGATCGCCTTTCTTCGCCAGCACGGTACCGGTGGCTGGGTCGATAACGTCCGCCAGCGCCTTACCGTTGCTCTCCATCGCCACTTCTTCTGGCGCAGGGTTTTCAGGCGTCGAGTAGTTCCAGGTCATGTTCAGCACAGGTTCCGGGTTCGCGCCGCCTTCTTCCGCATACATCTTACGTAGGCGTAAGAAGATGCCGGCCAGGATCTCGCCGTCGTTCATGGCGATGCCCGGGGCGTCCGCGCCTTTCCAGTGCCACTGCAGCCAGCGTCCGGAGTTAACGATCGACCCGTTCTCTTCCGCGAAGCAGGTTGACGGCAGACGGAACACTTCGGTCTGAATCTTCGACGGATCGACGTCGTTCGATTCGCCGTGGTTCTGCCAGAAGGTCGAGGTCTCGGTATTGAGCGGGTCAATCGTCACCAGGAACTTCAGTTTCGACAGCGACTCAACAACCTTGTTCTTGTTAGGGAACGAGGCCACCGGGTTAAAGCCCTGGCACAAATAGCCGTTCACTTTGCCCTGGTGCATCATCTCGAAATACTGCAGAACGTCATAACCTTTGTCCCACTTCGGCAGCCAGTCAAAGCCCCAGCTGTTTTCAGCCGTCGCTTTATCACCGAAGAACGCTTTCATCATCGAGACGAAGAACTTCGGATAGTTGCCCCAGTAGTTCACCTGGCCTTCAAGCAGCGGTTTAGGCGTGCTGGCCGTCAGGTAGGTTTGCAGGTCGGTCTGTTTCTCGCTTGGCAGGTTCATGTAACCCGGCAGGCTTTGAGACAGCAGGCCGAGGTCAGTCAGACCCTGAATGTTGGAGTGACCGCGCAGGGCGTTCACGCCGCCGCCAGCCATACCCATGTTGCCGAGCAGGAGCTGAACCATCGCCATGGTACGGATGTTCTGCGCACCGATGGAGTGTTGCGTCCAGCCGAGGGCGTACAGGAACGACGCGGTTTTGTCCTTCGCGCTGGTTTCGGCGATCAGCTCGCACACCTTCAGGAAGTCCGCCTTCGGCGTACCGCAGATGTTTTCGACAACCTCAGGCGTGTAGCGGGAAACGTGCTCTTTCAGCAGGTTCCACACGCAGCGCGGGTGCTGCAGGGTGGGGTCGCGCTTCGCAAAGCCTTTTTCATCCAGCTCGTAGTTCCAGCTGGTTTTGTCGTATTTGCGTTTTTCGGCGTCGTAACCGCTGAACAGGCCATCTTCGAAGTGGTAATCCTCACGCACGATCAGGCTGGCGTTGGTATAGGCTTCGGTGTATTCGCGGTTATATTTTTCGTTGGTCATCAGGTACAGCAATACGCCTGACAGGAAAGTGATGTCAGTACCTGAACGAATAGGGGTGTAAAAATCCGCCACTGACGCAGTTCGCGTAAAGCGGGGATCGATCACAATCAGTTTCGCACCGTTGTGGATTTTGGCTTCCATCGCCCAGCGGAACCCGACCGGGTGCGCTTCAGCGGCGTTACCGCCCATCACCACAATGAGGTTGGCGTTCTTGATGTCGACCCAGTGGTTGGTCATCGCACCGCGACCAAATGTTGGAGCAAGACTTGCTACCGTTGGTCCGTGTCAGACACGCGCCTGGTTGTCGACCGCGAGCATACCGAGTGCGCGCGTAAATTTCTGGGTTAAATAACCGGTTTCGTTGCTTGAAGCGGAGGCACACAGCATCCCGGTGGAGAGCCAGCGGTTGACCGTGACGCCGTCGGCATTCTTCTCAACAAAGTTGGCATCGCGGTCTTCTTTAATGTGTTTTGCGATGCGGTCAAACGCCTCTTCCCAGCTGATTTGCTGCCATTTGTCGGATCCAGGCGCACGATATTCAGGGAATTTGAGACGGCTTTCGGAGTGGATAAAGTCCACCAGACCGGCCCCTTTCGGGCACAATGCGCCGCGGTTAACCGGATGATCCGGGTCGCCTTCGATATGGAAAATAGACGCTTTGGCGTTTTTAGCACCGTCGCCGAGGCTATACATTAACAGCCCGCAACCGACAGAGCAGTACGTACAGGTATTACGGGTTTCACGGGTGCGCAGCAGTTTATACTGCCGCGTTTCCGCCAGCGCTACGCCGGGCGCAAAGCCCAGTGCCGCTGCCGTGGTGCCTGCCATACCGCCAGCGCAGATCTTAAAGAACTGCCTTCTGCTGACCTGCATGGGTCACTCCTTGTTTCGACATTGCTTACATATGTAGTTTTGACTTCGCGGCTGAAGAATGACCGCAAAGGAAAAAATTTGCGTTAATCCCTCAATTCCACGAGGGATATCATCAGAATACCACATTGTCGGTACCGCTGTTCTAATGGCGTTAATACAAAGTGAACGTATTATCACCATGTTGATTATAAAGTGTGACATTGATCACATTAACGGCTCTGCATGTTAAAGCGGTGTAGCCGGTGGCAGGTTGCACCCCTGCTAAATGAGTAGGAGAATGGTTGTCGAAAAGTTGATCCATACTATGCGTACAGCCTGTGGTTTATGCTGCAATAGCACGCTCACCTCCGTGGTTGTTCAGGAATACCGCTGTGTCTAAACAAAACCGTGCTCCCCACTCGTCACCACTACCTGCAGGTATTGTGGAACTGTCGGTACACCGACCGCCCCACATCACCCATGCCACGCCGGATTTTCTGGCGGAAGAAGTGCCCGTTGCGCTCGTTTACAACGGTATTTCACATGTGGTGATGATGGCATCTCCAAAAGATCTTGAGCTGTTCGCCATCGGTTTTTCCCTCTCGGAAGGCATCATTGACCACCCGCAAGATATCTATGGCATGGACGTGGTGCAGGCCTGCAACGGCCTGGAAGTGCAAATCGAGCTCTCCAGCCGCCGCTTTATGGGACTCAAGGAGCGCCGTCGCGCGCTGGCCGGGCGTACCGGCTGTGGCGTGTGCGGCGTTGAGCAGCTCAACGATATTGGTAAACCTGTTGCGCCATTGCCGTTTACTCAGACCTTTGATCTGGTGCACCTCGACCCTGCGCTTAAGCACCTGAATGATGTACAGCCCATCGGCCAGCTGAGCGGCTGCACGCACGCGGCGGCATGGGTGTTGCCGTCGGGGGATATTGCCGGGGGACATGAGGACGTTGGCCGCCACGTGGCGCTGGATAAGCTGCTCGGCCGCCGGGCACGTGAAAGTGAGGTCTGGAAGCAGGGGGCAGCACTCGTTTCCAGCCGCGCCAGCTACGAGATGGTGCAAAAATCCGCGATGTGCGGTGTGGAAATTCTGTTTGCGGTCTCAGCCGCAACAACGCTGGCGGTGGAGGTGGCGGAGCGCTGCAACCTGACGCTGGTGGGCTTCTGCAAGCCGGGAAGGGCGACGATTTATACCCATCCACAACGATTGATAGTTGATCAGTAATTTTGAATGATAATAGCAAATCCTTCCGCTTTTAGTTGTTCATGATGAGGTCTAGTATTTATCTCATCAAGGCGCGGTGCCTTACCAAAACAACTTAATGAAAGGGTTTATATCATGAAAATCATCAAAAATTTTGTCGCTGTAATCGCTCTGGCTACTTCTTTCGGTTCTTTCGCTGCACAGACCGTAACCGCAACCGCCTCTACCATTGATGGCGCAGAAGCTAAAATCGCGGCTCAGGCTCAGGAAGCCGGCGCGTCATCGTACAAAATTACCCAGGCGTTCTCAGGTAACCGCGTACACATGACCGCTGAACTGACTAAATAAGCTGTCACACCGTCGAAAGAGCGCCCCCGGGGCGCTTTTTTAGTTTATGCCCGCCACGCGCAGCAGCGCGGTTACCACTGCCGCCGCTACGATCACCACAATTAACGGCATCTTCCGCCAGGCCAAAAACACTGCAAACGCCACGCCCAGCACGCGCGCCATGCCGGCAAAGTGGTCACCCTCATAAAACGTGGTCGCCAGCGCCACGGAAAACAGCAATACAGTTGCCGCATCTGACAGCAGCGCCTGTGAACGCTCTGACAATGCCAGCCTGCTGCCCAGTTTCGCTCCGCCAAGACGCATCAAATAGGTTCCCGCAGACAAAATGGCGATGCCGAGAATAAAGAACGTCATGTTTTCCATTATTTTTTCCTCGCGGCAAGACCGAGTAAAGAGAGCAGTACCGGCAGACCTACGGGGGCAAACGGCACCGCGGCCAGCGACAGAACGGCACCGCTGCAGGCGCGGATCAGCGTGGTGCGGTTTTTAAATGCGGGAACCACTAATGCCAGCAGTATCGCCGGAAATACCGCATCCAGGCCTATGGTTTCCGGGTCCGGCAGCAGCTTGCCGACCATGGCACCCAGCAGCGCGCCAAGCGGCCAGACGATGGCAACGCCTAAACCGCACAGCCAGTAGGCGGCTTTACGCTGCTCGGCGGTTTTTTGCGACAGGCCAAACACCACGCTTTCGTCGTTCATGATGTGGCAGCCCAACAGGCTAAGACCGCGCTTACCGACCAGCTCTCGCACCGTCACTCCAAACGGCACGTGGCGCGCGTTGACCAGTAATCCTGCGGCTGCAGCCGCCAGCGGGTTACCACCGCTTGCTACAATGCCGATAAACATAAACTCTGACGCGCCCGCGAGTACGGTGATGGAGAGCACAAACGGCACCCAGACAGGGAAACCATAGGCCATCGCCAGCGAGCCGTAGGACATCCCCACCACGCCCACCGCGAGGCAGACCAGGATGATTGCTTTTATGGTGTCGCCTTTCAGACAAGAGAGATGATGCTTCATACATTTTTAGCCATATCGAACGTGTATCCATTATAATGAACGCAACGAAACTGATTTTCAAGGCGAACGATTCGTTCGTTTTATAGAACAAGAGGCCGTTATATGACGCAGCCAATCAGCCTGATCGCTAAAAGTCTGGTGCGGGAACGTCTGCGCACCGGGCTTTCGCTGGCGGAAATTGCCCGCCGTGCCGGGATCGCTAAATCCACTCTTTCCCAGCTGGAGTCCGGCAACGGTAACCCTAGCCTGGAAACGCTGTGGTCGCTGTGCGTGGCGCTGGATATTCCTTTCGCCCGCCTGCTTGAGCCGCAGTTGCCGACCACGCAGGTGATCCGCCGTGGTGAAGGGACAAAAGTGGTCGCCGGACAGGCTAATTATGAAGCCATTTTACTGGCGGCATGCCCACCCGGCGCGCGCCGCGATGTCTATCTTCTGATGACCCAACCGGGCGCAGATCGTATTTCTCAGCCGCATCCGCCGGGCTCTGTTGAACATATTATTGTGACGCAGGGCCGGGCGCTGGTCGGCCTGCTCGACGCGGCGGAAGAGCTCGGCGCAGGGGATTATATTTGTTATCCCGCCGACCAGCCGCACATCTTCAAGGCCCTGGAGCCAGACACTTACGCGCTGCTGGTGGCGGAACAAAACTAACAGAGATACGGAAACTCATGTCGCTTAAAGCCATTGCCAAAGAACTGGGGCTGTCAGTCACCACCGTCAGCCGCGCCCTCAACGGATATGACGACGTCTCCGCCGAGACGCGCGCTCGCGTAGAAGCGGAAGCCCAGCGACGCGGCTATCGGCCTAACACCTTCGCCCGCCGCCTGAAGATGGGAAAAATTGATGCCGTTGGGCTGGTGTTCCCGGTCCATCCTGTTCCGCTCAATAACAGCGTATTTATGGACATGGTCGGCGAAATTAGCCACGAACTGGCGCGACATGAGATCGACTTATTGCTTATCGCCGACGACGATCTTGCGGATAAGCACAGCTATATGCGCATGGTGCAAAGCCGCCGCGTGGATGCGCTGATTGTGGCCCACACGTTGGATCGCGATCCGCGACTTGAGCAGCTGCAGGCCGCTGGATTTCCCTTTCTGGCGCTTGGTCGCAGTCAGCTACCGCAGCCGTACGCGTGGTTCGACTTCGACAACTATGCCGGTACGTACAATGCTACACGCTGGCTAATCGGGAAAGGCCATCAGCGCATTGCCCTACTGGGCGAAAGCAACAATCAGGCATTCATCACCCAGCGTCGTCAGGGCTATCTGGAAGCGTTGCGGGAAGCCGGGCTTTCCAGCGAATGGCTGCGCGCCATGCCCCCTTCGCGCCGCGTGGGTTATGCCACCACGAAAGAGCTTCTCTCGCTGTCGCAGCCGCCCACGGCCATCATTACCGACTGCAACACTCACGGTGACGGCGCGGCGATGGCGCTGACAGAGCTGGGCCGTCTGACCGGCGAGAACGCTGTTGCGTTGGTTGTTTATGACGGGCTCCCGCAGGACAGTATCGTCGATGCTGACGTGGCGGCAGTGATCCAGTCCACCCGCCAGGGCGTCGGGAAACAGATTGCCGATATGGTGCGTCAGCTGATTAACGGCGACGATATTGAACGGCTTCAGGTGCTTTGGCAGCCCGAATTCTTTCCCGGCCAGACGGCCTGAATCTCTCCATTTTCTAAAGCCGATCACAAAACCGAAACGTTTTGGTTTGTATCCGAAACGTTTCGGATCAACACTCAGATCATCCCGATGACAGGAGATGTCTGATGCAAGATTCCGTTTTACGACTTGAAAGCAACACGGTAGACGTGGTGATCAAAACGTACCCGTTCGCCGAAATTCTCTACTGGGGGCCGCACCTTCAGCACTTTTCGCCACAGGATGTTGCTATGCTCGCGCGCCCTGTTGCCAACGGCAGGCTTGACGTCGACTCCCCGGTCACGCTGATGGCCGAGCTGGGGCACGGTCTGTTTGGTGCTCCCGGCATTGAGGGGCATCGGCAGGGGCTGGACGGTTCACCCATGTTCACCACCACAGACGTACAGCAGTCAGGACAAACCCTGACGGTGACGGCGGAAGATGAACATGCGGGCCTGCGTCTGACCAGCGAGCTGGCGCTGGATGCCAGCGGCGTGCTGGTGGTTCGTCACGGTTTAACGAACCTGAAAGCGATCCCCTGGCAGGTGGACCGTTTCGCCGTCACGCTGCCGGTGGCCGAACGCGCGCAGGAGGTGATGGCCTTCCACGGACGCTGGATCAGGGAATTTCAGCCGCACCGCGTAAAGCTTGAACACGACAGCTTTGTGATTGAAAACCGCCGGGGTAAAACCTCCCACGAGCACTTCCCGGCGCTGATTGCCGGTACGCCGTCGTTTAGCGAAATGCAGGGTGACGTCTGGGGCGTGCATCTGGGCTGGAGCGGCAACCACCGCCTGCGCGCGGAAGCGAAAACCGATGGTCGTCGCTACCTGCAGGCCGAAGCGCTCTACCTGCCGGGCGAAATGGCGGTTGAGGAGGGCGATACGCTCTGGACGCCGCGCCTGTATGCCAGCTATTCCACGCATGGCCTGAACGGCATGAGCCAGCCGTTTCATCGCTACCTGCGCAACAACGTTATCCGCTTCCCGGAAAACAAACCGCGCCCGGTGCACCTCAATACCTGGGAAGGGATCTACTTCAACCACGATCCGGACTACATCATGCGCATGGCCGACGAGGCGGCGACGTTGGGTGTGGAGCGCTTTATCATCGACGACGGCTGGTTCAAAGGTCGTAACGACGACCATGCCGCGCTGGGCGACTGGTACCTGGATGAGAAAAAATACCCGAACGGCCTGACGCCGGTGATCGACCACGTCAAACGGCTCGGCATGGAGTTTGGCATCTGGGTTGAGCCGGAGATGATCAACCCAGATTCAGATTTGTACCGCGCGCACCCTGACTGGGTGCTGGCGCTGCCGGGCTACAAACAACACACCGGGCGGCACCAGCTGGTGCTCAATCTGAGTATCCCGGAAGCATTTGATTATCTTGTGGAACGCATGAGCTGGCTTCTGGGTGAACATGAAGTCGACTACGTGAAGTGGGACATGAACCGTGAGCTGGTACAGCCGGGTCACGACGGGAAGGCCGCCGCTGACGCGCAAACCCGCCAGTTTTATCGCCTGCTGGACGTGCTGGGTGAACGTTTTCCGCACATCGAATTTGAATCCTGCTCATCCGGCGGGGGGCGCATTGATTATGAGGTGCTGACGCGCTGCCACCGCTTCTGGGCTTCGGACAACAACGATGCGCTGGAGCGCAACACCATCCAGCGCGGCATGAGCTATTTCTTTCCGCCTGAGGTGATGGGGGCGCATATCGGTCATCATAAATGTCACGCCACCTTCCGCCAGCACAGCATTGAATTTCGCGGTCTAACGGCGCTGTTTGGCCATATGGGGCTGGAACTTGATCCCCTCACCGTCGATGAGAAGGAGCGCGAAGGCTATCGCCGTTACGCCGCGCTGTACAGGCAGTGGCGCGAGGTTATTCATCAGGGCACACAATGGCGCGTGGATATGCCTGATGCCACTACGCTGGCACAGGGTATTGTGAGCGAAGATAAAACGCAGGGGCTGTTTATCGTCAGCCAGCTCGCCATGCCGGACTACACGTTGATGATGCCGCTGCGCATGCCGGGGCTTGAGCCCAGCGCGCAGTATCGTATTTCGCTGCTCGATCACCCTGATATTCACATTACCGGTGAAGGAGGCCATACCATGCGCAAGCTGCCGGCATGGATGGAAACACCGCAAACGGCGAGCGGCGAGTGGCTGATGCAGGCGGGCATTGCGTTGCCGATTCTGGATCCGGAAACCGCCGTTCTGATTGGCGTTGAACGCGTGTAAAGGTGACGGGCCGGGCTGCCGGCCCTCCGTTGAGGATAAAAATAATGAACACAACACCCTGTACCCACAAAGACAACCCTAACTTCTGGATTTTCGGGCTGTTCTTCTTTCTCTACTTCTTCATCATGGCCACCTGCTTTCCGTTCCTGCCGATCTGGCTGTCGGATATCATCGGCCTGAACAAAACCCATACCGGCATCGTCTTTTCCTGCATCTCACTCTCGGCCATTGCCTTCCAGCCGGTGCTTGGGGTGATCTCGGATAAACTGGGTCTAAAAAAACACCTGCTGTGGATCATCTCCGTGCTGCTGTTCCTGTTTGCCCCTTTCTTCCTCTACGTCTTCGCGCCGTTACTAAAAGCCAACATCTGGCTGGGCGCGCTGAGCGGCGGCATGTATATCGGCTTTGTCTTTTCGGCGGGCTCAGGGGCCATTGAGGCCTACATTGAACGCGTGAGCCGTAACAGTTTTTTTGAGTACGGTAAGGCGCGCATGTTTGGCTGCCTCGGCTGGGGGCTATGCGCCTCCACGGGCGGGATCCTGTTCGGCATCGATCCGTCGTATGTTTTCTGGATGGGTTCGGCGGCGGCGCTGCTGTTGATGCTGCTGCTGGTGGTCGCGAAGCCAAAACCCAACCAGACGGCGCAGGTGATGAATGCGCTGGGTGCCAACCAGCCGCAGATCACCGCGAAAACGGTATTTAGCCTGTTCCGTCAGCGCAGGATGTGGATGTTTATTCTGTACGTGATTGGCGTGGCCTGCGTCTATGACGTCTTTGACCAGCAGTTTGCTACCTTCTTCAAAACGTTCTTCGCCACGCCGCAGGAGGGCACTCGCGCCTTTGGTTTTGCGACCACTGCCGGGGAAATCTGCAACGCGATCATCATGTTTTGTTCACCGTGGATCATTAACCGCATCGGCGCGAAAAACACGCTGCTCATCGCCGGGGGGATTATGGCGACGCGCATTATCGGCTCGTCGTTTGCCACCACCGCCGTAGAAGTGATTGCCCTGAAGATGCTGCACGCGCTGGAGGTGCCGTTCCTGCTGGTGGGGGCCTTCAAGTACATCACCGGGGTGTTTGATACGCGTCTTTCGGCGACTATCTATCTGATTGGATTTCAGTTTTCCAAACAGTTGGCAGCGATTTTTCTCTCCGCGTTTGCCGGAAATATGTATGACCGGATCGGCTTCCAGGAGACGTATCTGATGCTGGGCTGTTTCGTGCTGGCGATTACGGTGGTGTCGGCGTTTACGCTTAGCAGCAGGGAGGAGATTGCGGCAGGCAATAAGGCGCTGGAAGTCCATTAACGCCCTGAACACATTCACTATTCCTGCGTTGGTCTAAAACCGAATAACCTTATAAAAACTACGGCATTGATAATCATTTTCAATATCATTTAATTAACTATAATGAACCAACTGCTTACGCGGCATTAACAGCTGTGCCGCCCGACAATAATGGAGAGGATTATGAGTTATACACTGCCATCCCTGCCGTATGCCTACGACGCACTGGAACCGCATTTCGACAAGCAGACGATGGAAATCCATCACACTAAACATCACCAGACCTACGTGAACAACGCGAACGCCGCGCTGGAAAGCCTGCCAGAGTTCGCTAACCTGCCTGTTGAAGAGCTGATCACCAAGCTGGACCAGCTGCCAGCGGACAAGAAAACCGTGCTGCGTAACAACGCGGGCGGCCACGCAAACCACAGCCTGTTCTGGAAAGGCCTGAAAACCGGTACCACCCTGCAGGGCGACCTGAAAGCGGCTATCGAGCGCGACTTCGGTTCCGTTGACAACTTCAAAGCGGAGTTCGAGAAAGCCGCTGCAACCCGTTTCGGCTCCGGCTGGGCGTGGCTGGTACTGAAAGGTGACAAACTGGCGGTTGTTTCTACTGCTAACCAGGATTCCCCGCTGATGGGTGAAGCGATCTCTGGCGCATCCGGCTTCCCAATCCTGGGTCTGGACGTGTGGGAACACGCTTACTACCTGAAATTCCAGAACCGTCGCCCGGACTACATTAAAGCCTTCTGGGACGTGGTTAACTGGGACGAAGCAGCAGCGCGTTTCGCCGCTAAAAAATAAGGTTGCATTGACGCCTGCGAGAAGCGAGTCTGATGGCTCGCTTTTTTTGTATCTGCGTAATGGAGGCAGCGATGCATTATCCGGTGAATGTATTTACAGGCAAGGTAAGGGAGTACGACGGCAGCCGCCCGAGCGCCATCGCCAAAATTCAGGTCGACGGTGAGCTGACGTTAACCGACCTCGGGCTTGCGGGTGACGAGCAGGCAGAAAAGAAAATCCACGGCGGGCCGGAGCGCGCGCTGTGCCACTATCCGCGCGAACACTATCAGTACTGGAAAAACGAGTTCCCCGAACAGGCGGATCTCTTCGTTGCCCCCGCGTTTGGCGAGAATCTCTCCACCGAAGGGCTCACCGAAAAGAATGTATTTATTGGTGATATTTACCGCTGGGGCGATGCCCTGATCCAGGTGACGCAGCCGCGCTCGCCGTGCTTCAAGCTCAACTTCCATTTCGGTATTCATGACATGTCGGCTCAGATGCAAAGCGTGGGTAAAACCGGCTGGCTGTACCGGGTGGTGCTGGCAGGGCAGGTCTCAGCAGATGCGCAGCTCGAGCTGGTATCACGCCTGAGTGAGGTGTCTGTTTACGACGCCTGCGCCATTGCCTGGCATATGCCGTTTGATGACGAGCAGTATCATCGCCTGCTGTCGGCGGCGGGGCTATCGACCAGCTGGACAAGAACGATGCAGAAGCGACGTTTAAGCAGCAGAATCGAAGATAATTCCCGGAGATTGTGGGGTAAGTAGTGTCCTTCATCCCGGCCCTCTCCCCTTCGGGGAGAGGGTTAGGGTGAGGGGGTTACGAACGCTTGTACAATGGTAGCCACAGCGTTAACCGTAGCCCACCCAGCGGGCTGTCGTCGGCTTTGACCCAGCCGCGGTGCTGTTGCATGGCGGTTTCCACAATCGCCAGACCCAGCCCCGTGCCGCCGGATTCCCGGTCGCGCGCCTCATCGGTACGATAGAACGGACGGAAAATCTGCTCGCGATCTTCCGGGCTGACGCCAGGACCGTCGTCGTCGACAATGACGGTGATCCCGTCTTTATCCACCGAGAACGCCACCTCAATCTTAGTATGCGAGTAGCGCAGGGCATTACGCACGATATTCTCCAGCGCGCTTTCCAGCGCGTTGGGGTTACCGTAGAGCGGCCACGGGCCCGGCGGGAAGTTGACGGTGAAGGATTTGCCCATCTGCTCTGCTTCGAATGCCGCGTTGTCCAGCACCTCGTGCCAGAGGTGATTCGCTTTCACCGTTTCGCTAACCAGCGCGTTTTTCTGCTGATTGCGGGACATGACCAGCAGATCGTTAATCATGCTGTCCAGGCGGTGAGCTTCGGTTTCGATACGTTCCAGCTCTTTGCTTTCCCCGCTGCGACGGCGCAGCAGCGCGGTGCCAAGCTGTAAGCGCGTAAGCGGGGTACGCAGCTCGTGCGAGATATCCGACAGCAGGCGCTGCTGTGCGGTCATCATGCGATCGAGAGCGCTCACCATCTGGTTAAAACTGGTCCCGGCGGCAAGGAACTCCTGCGGTCCGGCTTCCAGTTCAGGGTGTTGTCGCAGGTTACCCTGTGCCACCTCATCGGCGGCGTTCTTCAGCTTACGTGCCGGTTTTGCCAGGCTCCACGCCAGCCACAACAGCAGCGGCGAGCTGACCAGCATGGTGACAATCAGCAGCAGGAGAGGGCGGTCAAACAGCAGGTTGATGAAGTCGGACTGAGAGCTGCTTGCGGGGCGAATCAGGTAGAGCTGGTAATTATCCTCTCCGTCCCTGACGGAGAAAGGCCCCACCATCTCTACGCGGCCATATTTCTTCTTCTGGGGATGATCGGCGTTATCCGCCTGGCCAATGAAGTTGCGGATAATCTGCATTTCATTACGATCGGCACCAATGACGCGGCCTTCGCTGGTCACCAGCAGCAGGCGTTGTCCGGGCGGGGCCCACTTGTCGATAGCGCGAAACAGCCTGCGCCACCACATTAAATCGTTCGGCGGATCGTTTGCCAGCTCGGCTTCAACATGTTGCTCGATCATCACGCCCTGACGTTGCTCGCTGTCGAGAAGCTCCGTCATCTGGCGTGAGTCGAGTTTTGGCAACATCAGTACGAGCATTAAAACCAGTGCCAGCGTCAGCCAGAAGATGGCGAAGATGCGGGCGGTTAAGCTTCCTATCATGAAGCGGAAACCATCAGATAACCGCGACCACGCAGGGTTTTAAACCATGGGTGACCGTCTTTACGCTCAGGCAGCTTACGGCGCAGGTTAGAGATGTGCATGTCGATGGCGCGGTCAAACGGGGTGAGGCGTTTGCCCAGCACTTCCTGGCTTAGATGTTCACGCGAAACCACCTGGCCGAGGTGCTGCGCCAGCAGATATAGCAGGGTGAACTCCGTGCCGGTTAGTTCCAGCGTCTGGCCATCAAAGCTCGCTTCCTGACGGCCCGGGTTGAGGCTCAGGGAGTCGACTTCTAGAGTAGGTGAGCTGTTGTCGGTATTTTGCTGCTGTTCGCTCCAGTGGGAACGACGCAGGATAGCGCGAATACGGGCAACCAGTTCACGGTCATTAAACGGCTTTGGTAAATAGTCATCCGCGCCCAGCTCAAGGCCGAGTACGCGATCAAGTTCGCTGCCGCGTGCGGTCAGCATGATTACGGGAGTCTGGTGTGTCTGGCGAAGTTCTTTCAACGTATCAATACCGTTTTTCTTCGGCATCATCACGTCGAGCAAAAGTAAATCGATGCTATCGTCAAGGAGACTCAGCGCCTGCTCGCCATCATGGGCAACCAGGACGTTGAAACCTTCCATGTCGAGCAACTCCTTTAAAAGGGATGTGAGCTCTCGGTCATCATCAACTAACAGGATTTTATTCATTGTTTAAATACCTCCGAGGCAGAAATTACGACATCAAGGCTGTCTAATCCATGACTTTACGTTGTTTTACACCCCCTGACGCATGTTTGCAGCCTGAATCGTAGACTGTCTCTCGTTGAATCGCGACACGAAAGATTTTTGGGAGCAAGTGATGCGCAAAGTTACCGCTGCCGTCATGGCCTCAACGCTGGCGTTCAGTGCGTTTAGCCAGGCTGCTGAAGCTATCATCAGCGATAACAGTCCCTTACAAGAGGGCGCAACGCAGAACAGCAGCCAAAGCCATATGTTTGACGGCATAAGTTTAACCGAACATCAGCGTCAACAGATGCGAGATCTGATGCAGAGGGCAAGACACGACCAGCCCCCTGTTAATGTTAGCGAAATGGAGACAATGCATCGCCTTGTCACCGCAGAAAATTTTGATGAAAGCGCTGTGCGCGCTCAGGCCGAAAAAATGGCACAGGAACAGGTTGCCCGCCAGGTAGAGATGGCGAAGGTCCGCAACCAGATGTTCCACCTGCTAACGCCCGAGCAGCAAGCGGTTTTGAATACGAAACATCAGCAGCGAATGGACCAGCTGCGTGAGGTTGCACGGATGCAGCGAAGCTCAGAAACGACGTTTTTCAGTAGCAATAGCAGTACCCGTAGTAACCAGTAAACCCTGTTTTCCTTGCCATAGACACCATCCCTGTCTTCCCCCACATGATGTGGGGGTTTTTTTTGCCCCGCATCTCGTCTGTTAACCGTTTATTCATCCTTTGACTCCCCATGCTTCCGTTATACTAGCGGCATAACATGACAGGAGCGTTTATGAATCAATCCTATGGAAGACTGGTCAGCCGGGCCGCCATTGCGGCGACCGTCATGGCCTCCAGCCTGTTACTGATTAAAATCTTTGCGTGGTGGTATACCGGCTCGGTCAGTATTCTGGCGGCGCTGGTGGACTCGCTGATGGATATTGCCGCCTCGTTGACCAACCTGCTGGTGGTGCGTTACTCGCTGCAGCCAGCGGACGAAGAGCACACGTTTGGGCACGGCAAAGCGGAGTCGCTGGCCGCGCTGGCGCAAAGTATGTTCATTTCCGGCTCTGCGCTGTTCCTGTTTTTAACCGGCATTCAGCATCTCGTTTCGCCAACACCGATGAACGATCCCGGCGTGGGCGTCGTTGTGACGATAGTCGCGCTTATATGCACCCTTGTTCTGGTAACGTTCCAGCGCTGGGTTGTTCGCAAAACGCAAAGCCAGGCTGTACGGGCGGATATGCTTCATTATCAATCTGATGTTATGATGAATGGGGCTATTCTTATTGCGCTCGGTCTGGCCTGGTATGGCTGGCATCGCGCCGATGCGTTGTTTGCGTTAGGGATTGGTATCTATATTTTATATAGCGCCCTGCGGATGGGGTATGAAGCGGTGCAATCACTGCTTGACCGCGCCCTCCCGGACTCAGAACGTAATGAAATTTTTTCTATCGTGACCTCCTGGCCCGGCGTCAGCGGTGCACACGATCTTCGAACGCGGCAGTCAGGGCCGACCCGCTTTATACAGATTCATATTGAAATGGAAGACAACCTGCCACTGGTACAGGCTCACGTTATTGCTGAGCAGGTCGAGCAGGCGATTTTGCAGCGTTTTCCTGGTTCAGACGTCATCATTCACCAGGATCCCTGCTCGGTTGTACCCGGTCATGTTGGGCTTTCGTAATTCGTTGTAAAAAAGTGAGCCAGGCCAGCATTTTGTGTATAAATTACCGCCGTTTGGTCTGACCTGAATCAATTCAGCTGGAAGGGATTGATATACTATTTGCAGTATTCGTTGGTCGATAAGTTTCTTCCGGCAACAGATTTCAATTTTGCATTCCTAAGTTCAGAGGTAGTCATGATTAAGAAAATCGGTGTGTTGACAAGCGGCGGTGATGCGCCGGGCATGAACGCGGCAATTCGTGGTGTTGTCCGTGCAGCGCTGACGGAAGGCCTGGAAGTTTTTGGCGTTTATGACGGTTATCTGGGCCTGTATGAAGATCGTATGGTTCAGCTCGACCGCTACAGCGTGTCTGACATGATCAACCGTGGCGGTACTTTCCTCGGTTCTGCGCGCTTCCCGGAATTCCGCGACGAACACGTTCGTGAAGTGGCTATCGAAAACATGAAGAAACGTGGTCTGGACGCCCTGGTGGTTATCGGTGGTGACGGTTCCTACATGGGTGCAAAACGTCTGACCGAAATGGGTTTCCCGTGCATCGGTCTGCCTGGCACCATCGACAACGACATCAAAGGCACTGACTACACTATCGGCTTCTTTACTGCACTCGGTACCGTTGTTGAAGCGATTGACCGCCTGCGTGACACCTCGTCTTCTCACCAGCGTATCTCTATCGTTGAAGTGATGGGCCGTTACTGCGGCGACCTGACGCTGGCGGCAGCGATTGCGGGCGGTTGCGAATTTATCGTCGTGCCAGAAGTCGAATTTAGCCGTGAAGATCTGGTTGCTGAAATCAAAGCGGGCATCGCGAAGGGTAAAAAACACGCGATCGTCGCTATCACCGAGCACATCTGTGACGTTGACGAGCTGGCGAAGTACATCGAAGCCGAAACCAAACGCGAAACCCGCGCGACCGTACTGGGTCACATCCAGCGTGGCGGTTCCCCAGGCCCTTACGACCGTATTCTGGCGTCCCGTATGGGCGCGTACGCGATCGATCTGCTGCTGCAGGGCCACGGCGGCCGCTGCGTCGGTATTCAGAACGAAAAACTGGTTCACCACGACATCATCGACGCGATTGAAAACATGAAGCGTCCGTTCAAAGGTGACTGGCTGGACTGCGCGAAAAAACTGTACTGATCGGCTCTGTTGCCCGGTGGCGCTGCGCTTACCGGGCCTACAAAGGCACGACTCGTAGGCCGGGTAAGGCGTAGCCGCCACCCGGCTTTTTTATGCGTGGACGCTTTTTTATTCCACTACGTTATAGCCAATCTTTTTTTATTCTTTAATCCTCGATTCGCTTTCTGGCACGCTGCATTCATCAAAACACTACACAAGAGAGCTGGGCGATGAATAAATGGGGCGTGGGTTTAACATTATTGCTGGCATCGACCAGCGTTCTGGCTAAGGACGTTCAGTTACTAAACGTGTCATACGACCCGACGCGTGAACTGTACGAGCAATACAACAAAGCGTTTGCGGCGCACTGGAAGCAGGAAACCGGCGACAATGTCGTGGTTCGCCAGTCTCACGGAGGTTCTGGCAAGCAGGCGACCTCCGTCATCAACGGCATTGAAGCCGACGTGGTGACCCTGGCGTTGGCCTACGATGTCGACGCGATCGCCGAGCGTGGCCGCATCGACAAAAACTGGATCAAACGCCTGCCGGATAATTCCGCACCCTACACCTCGACCATCGTCTTCCTGGTGCGTAAAGGCAACCCGAAACAAATTAAAGACTGGAACGACCTGATCAAACCGGGCGTTTCTGTGATTACCCCGAACCCGAAAAGCTCCGGCGGCGCTCGCTGGAACTACCTGGGCGCATGGGGTTACGCGCTGCATCACAACAACGGCGACCAGGCCAAAGCGCAGGAGTTCGTGAAGGCGCTGTATAAAAACGTTGAGGTGCTGGACTCCGGCGCGCGTGGTGCCACCAACACCTTCGTTGAGCGCGGGATTGGCGACGTGCTGATTGCATGGGAAAACGAAGCGCTGCTGGCGACCAACGAACTGGGTAAAGACAAATTCGAGATCGTGACCCCGAGCGAATCGATTCTGGCTGAGCCGACCGTTTCCGTGGTCGATAAAGTGGTTGAGAAGAAAGATACCAAAGCGGTGGCGGAAGCTTACCTGAAGTATCTCTATTCGCCAGAGGGCCAGGAAATTGCGGCGAAAAACTTCTATCGTCCACGCGATCCGGCTGTTGCGAAGAAATACGAAAGCGTATTCCCTAAACTGAAACTCTTCACCATCGATGACGAGTTCGGCGGCTGGACGAAAGCGCAGAAAGAGCACTTCTCTAATGGCGGTACCTTCGACCAAATCAGCCAGCGCTAACCATTAGCCTGTGACACGGTGACCCGGCGTGAGAAATCCGCCGGGTTTTTTATTTGGTCATCATTTTGCGTTACTCTTTTGCCTCAATCGAAAACAGGGAACGCGTTGTGAAAAAAATTATCTTATTGATCCTCCTTGTCATCGCCCTTGCCGCTGGCGGCGTGTACTGGATGAAGGCGGGTAATCCGAATGCGTTAAGACATATCGTTCTCGACCAGTGTGTGCCGAATCAGATCCAGAATCGTAACCCGGCACCGTGTGCGCAGGTGAAAACGGATGCAGGCTATGTGATATTTAAAGACCGCAACGGGCCGCTGCAATACCTGCTGATGCCGACCTATCGCATCAACGGCACCGAGAGCCCGCTGTTGACCGAAGCGCATACGCCGAACTTTTTCTGGCTGGCGTGGCAGTCGCGCAGCTTTATGACCCTGAAGCGAGGAGCCGAGGTGCCTGACAGCGCCATTTCGCTGACGATTAACTCCCCGACAGGGCGCACGCAGAACCACTTTCATATTCATATCTCCTGCCTTCGCCCGGACGTGCGCGAGAAGCTCAACGCGGCACAGGGAGAAATCAGCACCCAGTGGCTGCCTCTTCCTGGGGGACTGGAAGGACATGAGTATCTTGCTCGTCGGGTGACGGAGAATGAACTGGTCCAGCGCAGCCCGTTTATGATGCTGGCAGAAGAGCTGCCGGAAGCGCGCGACCATATGGGGCGTTTCGCACTGGCGATGGCGCAGCAGTCTGATGGTTCGTTTGTGTTGCTGGCGACCGAGCGTAACCTGCTCACGCTTAACCGCGCGTCTGCGGAGGAACTGCAGGATCATCAATGCGCTATCCTGAAGTAACCCCACCATAAATCGCGTTTACTCGGGCTGCCTGTCACCGTAGACTTGCTGAAAAATTCTACAGGAGACAGGTATGTCGCTCTGGTCAACGTATCCTCTGCTGCTGCCCTCACTGATCGTTGGCGTCACCATCGTGCTGTGGGCGACGTCGCTATTGCCGGAATTCATCACCGCGCTGCTGTTCTTCACGGCGGCAATGACTGCGAAGATCGCCCCGCCGGAGGTCATCTTTGGCGGTTTTGCCTCGTCTGCTTTCTGGCTGGTCTTCAGCGGATTCGTGCTCGGCGTGGCGATCCGTAAAACCGGACTGGCAGACAGGGCCGCCAGGGCGCTGTCGGCAAGGCTCACCGACTCCTGGGTGTTGATGGTGGCGAGCGTGGTGCTGCTGAGCTACGCGCTGGCGTTTGTGATGCCGTCGAATATGGGACGTATTGCGCTGCTGATGCCGATTGTCGCCGCGATGGCGAAACGCGCCGGTATCTCAGACGGCTCCCGCGCGTGGTTTGGTCTGGCGCTGGCGGTAGGGTTTGGGACGTTCCAGCTTTCGGCGACGATTCTGCCTGCTAACGTCCCTAACCTGGTGATGAGCGGTGCGGCGGAAGGTTCGTACGGCATCCATCTGAACTATGTCCCTTATCTTCTGCTGCACACGCCGGTGCTGGGCGTTCTCAAAGGCCTGATTCTGATTGGCCTCATCTGCTGGCTATTTCCCGGCAGCCCAAAACCGCCTAAGGAACAGGCGCCGTCTGAGCCTATGGGGCGGGACGAAAAGCGTCTTGCCTGGCTGCTGGCGGTGGTGCTGGGGATGTGGGTGACGGAGAGCTGGCACGGCGTGGGGCCCGCGTGGACGGGGCTGGCGGCGTCGATCATCGTTATGCTGCCGCGCATTGGTTTCATTACCGGGGAAGAGTTTTCTGCGGGGGTGAATATGCGCACCTGTATCTACGTTGCCGGTATTCTGGGGCTGGCGATCGTCGTGACGCAAACCGGTATCGGAACGGCGGTGGGCGAGGCGTTGCTTCGCATTATGCCGCTGGATACAGACCGACCGTTCACCAGTTTCCTGGCGCTGACCGGTATTACCACCGCACTCAACTTCATTATGACCGCCAACGGCGTTCCGGCGCTGTATACCACTCTGGCGCAGAGTTTTTCGGACGCGACCGGTTTCCCGCTGCTGTCGGTGATCATGATTCAGGTGCTGGGTTATTCCACGCCGCTGTTGCCCTATCAGGCGTCGCCGATTGTGGTGGCGATGGGGTTAGGAAAGGTGCCTGCCAGGGCGGGGATGGTGCTTTGTCTGGCGCTGGCTATTGCAACGTATCTGGTGCTGCTGCCGCTGGATTATCTGTGGTTTAGCCTGCTGGGACGGCTGTAAAAAAGCCCGGTGGCGCTGACGCTTACCGGGCCTACAGAACCGTAGGGCGGGTTAGCGAAGCGCCACCCGCCACAAAGGCAATTACGCCTGTTTAGCTGCTTCTGCCGCTTTAACGATCACCGCGAAAGCGTCCGCTTTCAGGGATGCACCGCCAACCAGCGCGCCATCGATGTCTGGCTGGGTGAACAGCTCAGCAGCGTTGGAAGCGTTAACGGAACCGCCGTACTGGATAATCACTTGCTCAGCGACTTTGGCGTCAGCTTTCGCAATGTGGTCACGAATGAATTTGTGAACAGCCTGAGCCTGTGCAGGGGTTGCTGATTTGCCGGTACCGATCGCCCAGACTGGCTCGTAAGCGATAACCGCGCCTTCGAACGCTGCCGCGCCCTGGGTTTTCAGCACTGCGTCGATCTGACGTGCGCACACTTCTTCAGTTTTGCCCGCTTCGTTTTCTGCTTCGGTTTCACCGATGCACAGAACCGGGATCAGACCCTGCTCTTTCAGCACGGCGAATTTCTTCGCGATGAACTCGTCGGATTCTTTGTGATAGGTGCGACGCTCGGAGTGGCCGATGATGATGTATTTCGCGCCGATATCTTTCAGCATTTCAGCGGAGGTTTCACCGGTGAACGCGCCAGACAGGTTAACGTCAACGTTCTGCGCGCCCAGAATGATGTGGCTGCCGTCAGCGGCACGTTTAGCCAGATCCAGGTACATATCCGGCGGAGCGATAGCAACCGCGCAGCCGGTCACGCCAGCCAGCTCTTTACGCAGGTTCGCAACCAGTTCGTTTACCATGTGGCGGCTGCCGTTCAGTTTCCAGTTACCCATCACTAAAGGATGTCGCATTTCAATTCTCCACGCTAAATAAGCGAATTAAGGAATATGGCCACCCTGTCGGGCAGCATGGTCTGTGAATCAGTATAGAGATTTTCCCTCGAAAGGCTTTGCTTTTTGTCATTAATTCGCCCCGCCGAGAGTGTCAGATAGTGCCAGCTTAATCGGTTCAACAGCGAAGGTCAGTCCTTTTTCGCCGTTGTCCGCCACAACATAGCGGATCGCGCCTTCGGTATCGGCGTAGTAACGCTTGTTTTTCCCGGCGGTAAGGAGTTTCTGCAGCTTTTGCTGGCTTTGCTTTTTCGTCAGTGCCGGGGTAAACGCCTGCAGGACCGCGCTCATATACTCAAGCGCTTTCGCCTTAGCGGCTTTCTGCTCTGGCCCCTGTATCGGCAGCCAGGTGATTTGCATGCTTTTGATTTTTAACGTTCCGCGCTCCAGCGCCGTCGAGGCATACAAATTCTCATTAATCTTGCTTGCCGCACGAGTCAGTGTGGGGGTATCGCGGGAGCCATCAATGGCGCGAAACTCATCCAGCGGCAGCGTGGGGTTGGCCTGATTGAAGGCTTCACGAAACTGGCTGATGGACTGATCGAACGACGGGGCGCCCGCCAGCAGATACGGCGCTGTGGTGGGGGCAGTGGTTTCGGCGGCGTGCAGGGGAAAACCCGCGCTGAGCACCGCTAAACACAGGAAAAGAGAATGTGCCGAACTTTTCATCAACATTGTCCCTGGCCGTAAGTGCTCATGATTAAAACGATATCTGGTCGGCTTGTCAAAAGGTCACAACTCCAGGGTAAAATGCGCGCTATACGATAATAAGGAACCTTACATGACCATACAGCAGTGGCTGTTTTCATTCAAAGGGCGTATTGGACGCCGTGATTTCTGGATCTGGATGGTGACGTGGGTTGTCGCCATGCTGCTTCTGTTTTTCGTTGCTTACAACGCATGGCTGAGCACGCAAACGGCGGCCTTCGCGCTGGTCTGCCTGCTATGGCCAACGGCGGCTGTTGTTGTTAAACGCCTGCACGACCGCGGTCGTTCCGGCGCGTGGGCATTTCTGATTATTCTGGCGTGGATGCTGGTGGCGGGGAACTGGGCGATGCTTCCGTCCATCCTGCCGTGGGTTGTGGGCAGGCTGCTGCCTTCGGTCATCTTCGTGATGATGATTGTCGATCTGGGTGCGTTTATCGGCACCCAGAGCGAAAACAAATACGGTAAAGATACCGTTGAGGTGAAATACCGCTGATCACCAGTAGTGTTCAGCGGTCATATGGCCCGGCCGGCGGCGAAGATGTTTCGTCATCTGCCGGGTATCCTTCAGAAGCTGCTGCGTGTCGCGTACCATCTGCGGGTTGCCACACAGCATGACGTGGCTGGTTTCAGCAGTCATCGGCAAACCCACCGCCTCTTCCAGGGCTCCACTCTCAATTAACGCCGGCACGCGACCGGTAAGCGTTCCTGCTACGGTTTCACGGCTGACAACCGTCTGAATCTTTAACTTGCCGCCGTACTGCTGCTCCAGCGCCTGCATCTGCGGCAGGTAGCTCAGGTCCGCGGCGTAGCGCGCAGCGTGCACCAACACGATGTTTTTAAAGCGCTCCAGATCTTTGCCGTACTGCAAAATAGAGAGATAAGGGCCGATGGCCGTACCGGTTGCCAGCATCCAGAGCGTGTCACAATCCGGGATCTCTTCGAGTACAAAGAAGCCTGCCGCTTCACTCACAATTTGCACGTCGTCGCCGGGCTTAAGGGCGGCAAGGCGCGGGCTGAGTTTACCGTCAGGAACGGTGACCAGATAGAATTCGAGATCCGGGTTATCAGGCGCGTTAACGTAAGAGTAGGCGCGCTGCACGCGCTCTCCGTCGACATCCAGTCCCAGCTTCGCAAATTGCCCGGCTTTAAACGGGTGAACGGGAGCATGTACGGTGAGACTAAATAGCGCATCGGTCCAGAACTGTACCTTTGTGACTTTACCTGTTACCCAGTCCGCCATGATCTTCTCCTGTGCTGTTTCTCTGTTCTATCTTCCGTACTTGTGGTGACAATTTCCAGCCCGTCAGGGCCGGAAAGCTCTATCGATCAAACGGTTTTACAGAATGTGCGTCTGCACGTCCGGGTCTTTGCGGTCGAGATAGTGGATAGACTGGATGCGACGAATGGTGCGTGATTTACCGCGGATCAGCAGCGTTTCGGTGGTCGCCATATTGCCCTTGCGGGTGATGCCGTCCAGCAGATCGCCTTTGGTGATGCCGGTCGCCGAGAAGACCACGTTATCGCTACGGGCCATCTCGTCCAGCGCGAGCACTTTATTGGCCTCGATGCCCATCGCTTCGCAGCGCGCCAGCTCGTTTTCTCCGATACGGCGGTTCTCTTCGCTGTCGCCTTTCACCTCGTGGCGGGGCAGCAGACGGGCCTGCATATCGCCATCGAGCGCGCGGATCACTGCCGCAGAGACCACACCTTCCGGTGCGCCGCCGATGCCGTACAGCACGTCTACTTCGCTGTCCGGCATGCAGGTAAGGATCGAGGCGGCAACGTCACCGTCCGGAATGGCAAACACGCGCACGCCGAGCTTTTGCATCTGCGCGATGGTGGCGTCGTGGCGCGGTTTCGCCAGAATCGTCACGGTGAGTTCGCTAAGGGGTTTGCCCAGGGCTTTGGCGACGTTGTGCAGGTTCTCTTCCAGCGGCAGCCTAAGGTCGATTGCGCCTTTCGCGCCAGGACCGACAATCAGCTTTTCCATGTACATATCCGGCGCGTTAAGGAAGCAGCCTTTATCGCCCACGGCCAGCACCGCCAGGGCGTTGGCCTGACCCATTGCGGTCATGCGGGTACCTTCGATCGGGTCGACGGCAATATCCACGGCATCGCCTTTGCCGGTACCGACTTTTTCACCAATATAGAGCATTGGCGCTTCGTCGATCTCGCCTTCGCCGATCACGATGGTGCCGTCGATGTTGACCTGGTTAAGCACAATGCGCATGGCATGGACGGCTGCACCGTCTGCGGTATTTTTATCGCCACGACCCAGCCACTTATAGCCTGCAAGGGCGGCCGCTTCGGTGACGCGGGAAAACTCGATAGCTAGTTCACGTTTCATGAGGTACTCGTGCAATCAAAAGGAATTGCACGAAGTTTATCACAGAGTGGGGAGGGGTGTTTTAAGTCCCCTCTCCCCTTTGGGGAGAGGGTTAGGGTGAGGAGAAAGTATGTCTTACTCCTCGTGTTCTTCCCACGCCAGGGCGCGTTTCACCGCTTTCTTCCAGCCGCTGTAGCGGAAGTTACGCTCGGTGGTTTCGATGCCCGGGCGGAACTCGCGTTCGATAACCGCTTTTTCCTGCAGCTCGTCCAGGTTCTGCCAGAAGCCTACCGCCAGACCGGCAAGGTACGCCGCACCCAGCGCCGTCACTTCACGCACTTCAGGGCGCTCAACGCGGGTGCCCAGAATGTCGGACTGGAACTGCATCAGGAAGTTATTCGCTACCGCACCGCCGTCCACGCGCAGGGCGTGCAGACGAATGCCGGAGTCCGCCTGCATCGCTTCCAGCACGTCGCGGGTCTGGTATGCGATGGATTCCAGAGTGGCGCGAATAATGTGGTTAGAGTTCACGCCACGCGTCAGTCCGAAAATCGCGCCGCGTGCATACGGATCCCAGTAGGGTGCGCCCAGACCGGTGAATGCAGGCACCACGTACACGCCGTTGGTGTCTTTCACTTTGGTGGCGAAGTACTCGGAGTCGAATGCATCGCTGATCAGCTTCATCTCGTCACGCAGCCACTGGATAGACGCACCGGCCATGAACACAGCACCTTCCAGGGCATAGTTCACTTCGCCGCGCGGGCCGCAGGCGATGGTGGTCAGCAGACCGTTTTCTGATTTCACCGCTTTCTCACCGGTGTTCATCAGCATAAAGCAGCCGGTGCCGTAGGTATTCTTCGCCATCCCTTCCTTGACGCACAGCTGGCCGAACAGCGCCGCCTGCTGGTCACCGGCGATACCGGCAATAGGAATACGGGTGCCACCTTTACCGCCGATGTTGGTCTGGCCGTAAACCTCAGAAGACTTGCGCACTTCAGGCAGCATCGCGCGTGGGATATCCAACGCGTCCAGCATCTTGTCATCCCACTCCAGGGTGTTGATGTTGAACAGCATGGTACGCGAGGCGTTGGTGTAATCGGTGACGTGGACGCGTCCCTGGGTCATCTTCCAGATAAGCCAGGTGTCAACGGTACCGAACAGCAGCTCGCCACGTTTAGCACGCTCGCGTGAACCTTCCACGTGGTCGAGGATCCATTTCACTTTGGTGCCGGAGAAGTACGGGTCAACCACCAGGCCGGTGGCGCTGCGCACGTACTCTTCCATACCGTCGCGCTTCAGCTGTTCGCAAATCTCAGAGGTACGGCGGCACTGCCAGACGATGGCGTTGTAAATAGGTTTACCGGTTTCACGTTCCCAGACAATCGTCGTTTCACGCTGGTTAGTGATACCAATCGCGGCAATCTCGTCGGAACTGATATCGGCTTTCGCCAGCACTTCGACCAGCGTGGAGCTTTGTGACGCCCAAATCTCCATCGGGTCGTGTTCTACCCAGCCTGGACGAGGATAAATTTGCTCAAATTCGCGCTGTGACACGCTGACGATGTTCGCGTCATGATCCATTACGACAGCGCGGGAGCTGGTAGTGCCCTGGTCGAGCGCAACGATATATTTTTTTTCGGTCATGGTATGTGTCCCGTAGTCAGATTACAGCGAAGCTTTTTGTTGTGCGGTAGAAGTCGTTTCCTTCTCATCTTCCACACAGGTGTCGCACGGTAAGTGGCGACCAATTAATTTGCGGTAGCTAAAGGCACCCAGCGCAGCCCCGACAACCGGCGCAAACAGCGGCACCAGGAAGTAAGGAATGTCTTTGCCACCTGTGAAGGCGACATCGCCCCAGCCTGCGATAAAGGCGAACGCTTTTGGTCCGATATCACGTGCCGGGTTCATCGCGAAGCCGGTCAGCGGGCCCATGGATGCGCCAATTACCGCAATCAGCAGGCCAATCAGCAGGGGGGCCAGCGGGCCGCGCGGAATGCCGTTTCCGTCGTCGGTCAGCGCCAGGATAACGCCCATCAGAATAGCGGTAATCACCATTTCAACTGCGAACGCCTGCACAAAATTGATGTGCGGGTTTGGATAGGTTGAGAAGATGCCTGCCAGATCCAGACTTTCGACGCTACCGCGCACCATATGATGCGTCTGTTCGAAGTCGATGAAAAGATTGTAATAAAGCCCGTAAACTAACGCCGCTGCGCAAAACGCGCCGGCAAACTGAGAAAGAATGAAAGGTACAACTTTGCGTCCGTCGAAGCACGCGAACAGCCACAGTGCGATTGTCACCGCCGGGTTAAGATGTGCACCAGAAACCCCTGCAGTCAGGTAGATGGCCATCGCCACGCCCAGACCCCAGATGATACTGATTTCCCACTGACCAAAACTGGCACCCGCCACTTTCAGTGCAGCGACACAGCCCACTCCGAAGAATATCAACAACCCGGTACCAAGGAATTCGGCAATGCACTGGCCTTTTAAGGTTGATGTCTGACTCATAATCGGAATCCTGAAGAAATTGATGTTTATTGTTAGCATGGCCGCCCGTGACAGCCACGATGCCCTGTAGACATAGTGTTAATTTATCGTTAACGAGCAAAAACGAGAAATATCGAAATCAAAATGTGTGGTCTGTGTCAATAAAATGAGCGTTTTCGCGCCATAAAGCACATTTTTGCAGCAGTACAGGATCAGTGCAGGAATGTGAGCTGAATCATTTCATTAACGAATCAGTTAACAATTTAGGGGTATATGACGCGAACACACCAGGACCAGACCTAAAAGTGTTGCAAACCGCGATCTGCGCGGTGTGTCGCTGGACACAGAGCGCCGCGCTCCATACAATCGACGGTATATGTCGTGCGCGTTTATGTTAAAGCGTCGCCTTGCAATTCAGGAGAGGTAGCATCATGTCTTTAGAAGTGTTTGAGAAACTGGAATCGAAAGTACAGCAGGCGATTGACACCATCACCCTGCTGCAGATGGAAATTGAAGAGCTGAAAGAGAAGAACAACAGCCTGGCGCAGGAAGTTCAGAACGCGCAGCACGGCCGCGAAGAACTGGAGCGCGAAAACAACCAGCTGCGCGAACAGCAGAACGGCTGGCAGGATCGCCTGCAGGCGCTGCTGGGACGTATGGAAGAAGTGTGATCCCCGCTGGGATAAACCAGGGACAAAAAAACCGCCACATTGCTGTTGGCGGTTTTTTTATGGTCCACGCTTACGGTTTTATTACTCGATATCCAGCGGATCTTCGGAAAGGATAATGCCGGTATTATCAGCGTAGAGATGGTCGCCTGAGAAGAAGGTCACGCCGCCGAAATTGACGCGCACGTCGCTTTCGCCGATGCCGTCACCTGCCGCCCCTACCGGTATGGCTGCGATAGCCTGAATCCCGATATCCAGGTCTTCCAGATCGTCCACCTGGCGCACGGAACCGTACACT
Source organism: Enterobacter sp. 148H3 (assembly GCF_034107425.1). Taxonomy (NCBI): domain Bacteria; kingdom Pseudomonadati; phylum Pseudomonadota; class Gammaproteobacteria; order Enterobacterales; family Enterobacteriaceae; genus Enterobacter; species Enterobacter sp. 148H3. The sequence goes on from NZ_JAWNEI010000015.1 coordinate 57,361, forward strand.
ACAAGGCCTTCCCACTCGTTCTGGACGGCAATGCCGGCCAGTTCAGCATCAATTAATGCCCGGCGCACGGAACCGCCGCCGTCGACCACAAGAACGCGACCGCGGCCGTTCTGTTCGAGCAGATCGTACAGCAACCCGTTGTCCTCGAAACATTTCACCGTGACGATTTGACCGCCAAATGATGACCGCCCACCAAAGTTGGAAAACAGCGGTTCAACGACGTTGACATCTTCCTGGTAGATGTCACAAAGCTCGGAGGTATCGTATTTCATAGGTTTAACGCTCAGTTGCTGCGAATGTGTTCAGTATATCGTGCGAAATGCGTTGTTGGCAAAATCATCAATTGTTAATTGATATTTGTCAGCTAACGCAGCGTCTGGCTTAACACAATCCCGATGACGAACAACAGGTTAGTCAGCAACGCGCCTTTTACCGTGCGTTCCAGCATCGGCGGCATGGCGGACGGGCTGAGTTCACGCATCACAAAGCGGGCCTGCTTAATCAGCAGCGGCGCGGCAAGCACAAACAGCCAGCCCCACAAGCTCTGCAAGGAAATCAGGTTAAACAGCGCCAGGCAAACCAGCGCGCCAATGAGCAGGCAGGCATGATAGCGGCGCGCATTGACCGGCCCCAGACGAACCGCCAGGGTGTTTTTACCGTTCTCGCGATCGCTGTCGATGTCGCGCAGGTTGTTGATGTTGAGCACCGCCGTCGCCAGCAGACCGCAAGCGGTCGCAGGCAGGAACAGGGCAGGGATCACCGTATGCACCTGCAGGTACCAGCTTCCCATCACGCTCAGCCAGCCGAAGAACACCAGTACGGAGATATCCCCGAGTCCAATATAACCGTAAGGACGCGTGCCGACGGTGTAGGTGATGGCCGCGATAATGGCTAATAAACCCAGCACCAGGAAACCAATAAAATCGCTGGTGGTTTTAGACGCTACCGTCACCAGCGCCAGGCCGGATACGCTGATCAGCACCACGGTGATAATCAGCGCGCGTTTCATCTGCGCCTGGGTAATCACCCCTTTTTGCATTCCGCGCAGTGGCCCTATGCGGTCCGGCTTGTCGCTGCCTTTTACCGCGTCGCCGTAGTCGTTGGCGAGATTGGAGAGGATTTGCAGCAGGCCTGCGGTAATCAATGCCAGCGCGGCAACCAGCGGATCGAAATAACCCTGCCACCAGGCAAGCGCCGTGCCGACGATAATCGCGGCAAAGGCCAGAGGAAGTGTTTTAGGGCGCAGACTTTCGAGCCACGCCTGAGTACGGCTGATGTCAGTCATAAGTATTTAGCCAATAAAAATGGGGGCATTAGCCCCCATTAAACGTGATGAGAATCCAGTAACCGCGATTATAGGATAAAACGGCTCAGATCTTCATCTGCCACTAACGCATCCAGATGTTTACTCACATATTCTGCGTCAATGGTAACGGTTTGACCGTTCAGGTCGCTCGCGTCGTAAGAGATATCTTCCACCAGGCGTTCCAGCACGGTGTGCAGACGACGCGCACCGATGTTCTCGGTGGTTTCGTTCACCTGCCATGCAGCCTGGGCAATACGTTTGATACCGTCTTCGGTGAACTCGAGGTTCACGCCTTCGGTCGCCATCAGCGCTTTGTACTGTACGGTAGCAGAGGCGTTTGGCTCGGTCAGGATACGTTCGAAATCTTCGGTGGTCAGGGCCTGCAGCTCAACGCGGATGGGCAGACGGCCCTGCAGCTCAGGGATCAGATCCGACGGGCTGGCAACCTGGAAGGCACCTGATGCGATAAACAGGATGTGGTCCGTTTTCACCATGCCGTGCTTGGTGGAGACGGTGCAGCCTTCTACCAGCGGCAGCAGGTCGCGCTGAACGCCTTCGCGTGACACATCCGGGCCGGAGCTGTTGCCACCGCGCTTACAAATTTTGTCGATTTCGTCGATAAACACGATACCGTGCTGCTCAACCGCGTCGATAGCATCCTGCTTCAGCTCTTCCGGGTTCACCAGCTTCGCCGCTTCTTCTTCAATCAGCAGCTTCATCGCGTCTTTAATTTTCAGCTTACGCGCTTTCTGCTTCTGTCCGCCCAGGTTCTGGAACATGGACTGGAGCTGACTGGTCATCTCTTCCATGCCCGGAGGCGCCATAATTTCCACACCCATTGGCGCGGCAGCGAGATCGATCTCAATCTCTTTGTCATCCAGCTGGCCTTCGCGCAGTTTTTTGCGGAACGCCTGACGTGCAGCAGACGGTTCTGCCTGCTGTTCTGCCTGGCCCCAGTTGTTTTTTGCCGGTGGGATTAGCACGTCGAGAATGCGCTCTTCGGCCATCTCTTCCGCGCGATAGCGGTTTTTCTCGATTGCCTGGACGCGCACCATCTTGATTGCCGAGTCGGTCAGATCGCGGATGATGGAGTCCACTTCTTTACCCACATAGCCCACTTCGGTGAACTTGGTGGCTTCAACTTTGATGAACGGCGCGTTAGCCAGCTTCGCCAGACGACGGGCGATTTCGGTTTTACCGACGCCGGTCGGGCCGATCATCAGAATGTTTTTCGGGGTCACTTCGTGGCGCAGCTCTTCATCAAGCTGCATACGACGCCAGCGGTTACGCAGGGCGATAGCCACGGAACGCTTGGCGTTATCCTGGCCGATAATGTGTTTGTTCAGTTCGCTGACAATTTCGCGTGGGGTCATTTCAGACATGGGAGATCCTTACGCTTTGGAGGTCAATTCTTCGATGGTGTGATTGTGGTTGGTATAGATGCAGATATCACCTGCAATATCCAACGCCTTCACCGCGATATCACGCGCGTTCATGTCGGTATTCTCCAACAGCGCGCGGGCTGCAGCCTGGGCATAAGGGCCGCCAGAGCCGATGGCAATCAGGTCATTTTCCGGCTGAATGACGTCACCGTTACCGGTGATGATAAGCGAAGCGGTTTCATCGGCCACGGCCAGCAGCGCTTCGAGCTTGCGCAGCATGCGGTCGGTACGCCAGTCTTTTGCCAGCTCAACGGCTGCTTTCACCAGATGCCCCTGGTGCATTTCCAGTTTGCGTTCAAACAGTTCAAACAGCGTGAAGGCATCCGCCGTGCCGCCTGCAAAACCGGCGATCACTTTGTCGTTGTAGAGACGGCGTACTTTCTTCACGTTGCCTTTCATGACGGTATTACCCAGCGTGGCCTGGCCATCACCGGCGATTACCACATGGCCGTTACGGCGTACACTTACTATTGTTGTCACGAGCAGACCCCCTGGTTACAGAATCGGGAAACAGAAGCCCTGAGCCTGTGCTCAGGGCTGAATTAAATGATAGATGGGGGGGATTTTGGGGGTTTCAACCCCCGGAGGCGAGTCGAATGCAGTTTGTGTGACCGGCGATTTTCAAACGCGAAATGGTGCCATCGGCATTTTCTTTGCCTTTGACCGGCCCAATCACCACGCGATTCCAGCCGTTATTGGTGGTAATACGCGAATCAAACCCTTCAAAGGCCAGCTGCGCGCGCACCGTTTCCGCCTGCTCTGCGCCTTTGAACGAACCGCACTGCACCATCCAGCGGCGTTCGTCTTTTTTCTCAGCCGTCTGCTTCGGCGCTTCGGTCTCTTTGGTCACCGGCGCAGCCTGCTGAGTTTTCGGCTGCTGCGCGGTGGTATGCGCTGGCGTCTGCAGCAGATCCTGATAAGGCTGAGCCGCCTGTTTTTGCGGCTGAGTTTTCGGCTGCTGCTGGACAGGCTGAGACTGCACCGTACGCGTCGGCTGCTGATACGGCTGTTCCGTTACCCGCGGCTGTGCCTTAGGCTGCTGCACCGGCTGGGTTTGTGCCCACTGTTGCTGTTGTTGCTGCTGGATCTGCTGTTGCGCCTGACGTCGCTGCAGCGTTTGCTGGCGCTGTGCCGGGGTCTGCTCATTCCACGGCACTTCGTTCAGCTGTGTAGGCTGCTGGCGCATATCGGCCTGCATTTGTGCCAGCAGCTGACGCTGTTCATCCGTTAGCTGATTCGCATTCTGCACTTCACCACCCGCAGAAGGTTCAGTTGGCGCACGTACCCCAGGCTGACGGCTTTCCAGCTCTTTGATATAGCGCCAGCGCTCTTCAGGCTTCGGAGGAAGGCCATTTCCGGCCACTTTGCTTGCCTGAAGCGCCTCAGACTCTTCTTTTTTATGGTGCGTGATAAAGTACAGGCCACCAATAAAGGCGACGACTACAGCCGCAGCAATAGCGACCATTGCTGGCGAGACAGCAGGCAGGTTACGTTGCTTTTTCCTTGAGCTACTCTTTTTGCGTCGCGAAGGTGCCGGCTGGCCGCGACGTACATAATCTCGTTGTGCCACTATCGTTTCGCTGTATTTATTCGTTCGTCAGTCCGCCATGTTACTTAAGCGGCGGGGCTTTGACCAGATAAGGGTATCCGAAAGACGTTTACTTTAAGTCAATGCCTGGGTAGTGCCGCGGACGATCAGTTCACAGTCAAGCAACCGCGAGCCGCTGCTAACTGTTTGACCGTGAAGCTGATCCAGCAGAAGAAGCATCGCTTCGCGGCCGATTTGGTAGCGCGGCTGAGCGACCGTTGAGAGCGGCGGATCGCAAAATTCCGAAAGCGAAATATTATCGAAACCGATGATCGATAAATCTTTAGGTATGCGAAGGCCGCGGCGTTTGGCATACGATAATGCGCCCAGCGCCATCACGTCGCTGTGACAAAATACGGCGGTTGGCGGCTCAGGCAGGTCCAGAAGTTTCTCCAGCGCCTGTCCACCTGCAGCGAAGGTAAAATCGCCGCGCGCAATGTAGTGCGGATCGACGGTAGCGCCGGTACGGCGCAGCGCCTGAACGTAGCCCTGCAGACGGTAATGACACAGCGGCATCTCTTCCGGTCCGGCGATGCAGCCAATACGCTTATGCCCCAGCTCCTGGAGATAATTTACGGCGTTGAACGCGGCGGTGAGGTTATCGATATGGACCGTCGGCAGCTCCAGCTCTGGCGCAAACTCGTTGGCCATGACCATCGGCGGTAAATTACGCTGTTCTTCAATGCTGGCATCAAACGGCAGACGAGAGCCAAGCAAAAGCATGCCGTCGATCTGCTTGGTGATAATAAGGTCGATGAAGGTTTTTTCCTGCTGATTCTGATGAGCACAGTCGCCAATCAGCACCAGGTAACCTTGTTCCGCCGCGGTGACTTCAATACCGCGGATAATCTCGCTGAAGAAGGGGTCACAGATGTCCGGCACAATCACCAGAATGGTGCGCGACTCGTTGCGTTTAACGTTACGCCCCATCGCCTGTGGGAAATAGCCCACTTCCAGCGCAGCCTGCTCCACCCGGTTACGGGTCGCCTGGGAGACTTTATCCGGGTTCATTAATGCGCGGGATACCGTTGCCGTAGAGACTTGTGCTTTCTGGGCAACGTCTTTCATGGTCGCCGGTGCAACCTCTTTCCTGGACTTCAACGTCTTCTCCTCGCCTGAACACCGAACTTCTGACATCACCATTTTTACAGATAGTTAATGGAATCGGTTACAGAATTTTCATAAAAAGTGTGAGGAGCGTTAAATTTTTCGATCCAGCTTCAGCCTTCGATAGGGTCGACGTCCAGCACCCACTTCACTTTTCGCGCTTCGGGCAGGGTGTTAATCAGCACCAGCGCGCCGCTAACAATATGCTGAAGACGAATGCGCGAGGGGTGCTGGAGCAAGATCTGCCAGCGGAAACGGCCGCCGCGTTTTGGCGCGAGGGCAGGCACCGGGCCCAAAATCCACAGCTGACTATCCACCAGCGGGCTGGCCTGCAGGAGGTTTCTCAGCTGCTGCAGGAAAAGTGGCGCCTGCTGGTTGTTATGATCTTCCGCGCGGATGATGACGTGACTGGTCCACGGCGGTAGCTGCATAGTCTGGCGCTCGGCCAGCGCCTGCTCGGCAAAGGCGTCATAGCCTTTGTGCAGCAAGGTTTGCAGCAGCGGGTGCTCCGGGTGGTGCGTTTGCAACACCACTTCGCCCTGTTTACCGGCGCGTCCTGCACGTCCGGCTACCTGGGTATAAAGCTGGGCGAAGCGCTCGGCTGAACGAAAATCTGCCGAGAACAGCGCGCCGTCCACGTCCAGCAGGGCGACCAGCGTGACGTCCGGAAAATGGTGACCTTTAGCCAGCATCTGGGTACCAATCAGGATGCGCTCGCCGCCGCGATGCACTTCCGCCAGCTGCTGTTCGAGCGCGCCTTTGCGGCTGGTGGTGTCCCGGTCGATACGCGAAATCGGCACGTCCGGGAAAAAGGGACCAAGCGCTTGTTCAAGCTGTTCCGTTCCCAGACCGACCGGCACAATATGCGTTGAACCACATGACGGACACTGGCGCGGCACCGGACGCTGGCTGTCGCAGTGGTGGCAGCGCAAATGCCGCTGGGCCTGGTGGAAGGTATAGTAGTGGTCGCAGCGCGGGCATTCGGCAATCCAGCCGCAGTCGTGGCACAGCAGGGCAGGGGCGAATCCGCGGCGGTTCAGAAACAAAATGACCTGATTCCCCGCCTGCAAATGCTGGCGCATGCGGGTAATCAGCGCGGGCGCTAGCCCCGCCTGAACCTGCTGACCTTTCAGATCCAGCACGTGCTGAATGGCCGGACGGGCATTCCCCGCCCGACGCGTCAGGCGCAGCATGTGGTATTTACGCTGGCGCACGTTGTGCAGCGTTTCGAGCGCCGGCGTGGCGGAACCCAGAATAATGGGAATTTGCTCGCTGTGCGCGCGATAGACCGCCAGATCGCGGGCATGATAGCGCCAGCCTTCCTGCTGTTTATAGGAGCTGTCGTGTTCTTCGTCGATCACGATAACGCCAAGATTTTTAAACGGCGTAAACAGCGATGAACGGGTGCCGATCACAATCGCCGCCTCGCCGTTCTTCGCTTTCAGCCAGGCGCTGAGGCGTTCGCTGTCGTTCAGGCCGGAGTGCAGCACCTCAACCGGCGCGTTAAAGCGTTCGCGGAATCGGGCGATGGTTTGCGGCGTCAGGCCAATTTCCGGCACCATCACCAGCGCCTGTTTCCCCTGAGCGAGCACGTTTTCCAGCACGCTCAGGTAGACTTCGGTCTTGCCGGAACCGGTGACCCCCGCCAGCAGCCAGGCAGAGAAACGATCGGAGGCGCTATGAATCGCGCCTACCGCGGTGGCCTGTTCGGTATTCAGACGCAGGCGATCACCTGAAACGGAGAAACTCTCCCGCCAGTCGTTCAGAGCAGGCGCTTCGCTGGCCAGTTCGCTTAGCCCTTTCTTTCTTAATGCCTGTAGCGCCGTTTCGCTGACCTCAAGCTCGTCGACCTGATGCCGCCAGATTTTCCCCTGACGCAGCGCCGCCAGCGCCTGCTGCTGCTTCTGCGAGCGCTTCAGGCTGTTGATGTCGACGGCCTGGCCTTCCTCCGTGGCAAACCAGTACCACATTGGCGCATGGCTGGCGCTCTTGCCCTGACGCAGCATAATTGGCAGAGCGTGGAACAGGACGTCGCCGATCGGGTGATGATAATAATCCGCCGCCCACAGCAGCAGTCGCCATATGCTGGTGGAGTAAACCGGCTCGCTGTCCAGCACCTCAACGACTGATTTCAGCTCATTAAGCGGTAGCTCGCTTTTATCGCTGACGGAGACGACGATCCCCACGCGCTGCTGTTTGCCAAACGGCACGGTCACGCGGCAGCCCGCTTTGGCGCTCATGCTGTCGGGCAGCAGATAGTCAAAGGTGCGGGGAAGCGGAACGGGCAGGGCAACGTGAGCGACGGGCATCGAATCTTCCTGACTTGAAAAGTGGCGCGTTAGTATACACATTAGTAAAAGTGGCGTGCGGATCAGTTTGCATACGTTGGTCAAATTCTGTATGATTCGCCGCCTTTGGTGTACTTTACGCCAAAGAACTTACAATCAACATCGCGTGGTGTCTGGCGTTAGGGCTGGAAGAGCGACGCGGCCTTAACTGAGGTTCTCCCATGAAAAAAGATATTCACCCGAAATACGAAATGATTACTGCAAACTGTTCTTGCGGTAACTCTATCCAGATCCGCTCTACCGTGGGTCACGATCTGAACCTGGACGTGTGCGGCAAATGCCACCCGTTCTACACTGGTAAGCAGCGTGACGTTGCAACCGGTGGCCGTGTTGACCGCTTCAACAAGCGTTTCAGCATCCCGGGCGCTAAATAAGTTTCCCGAAAAAAAGGCACCGCAAGGTGCCTTTTTTGTATCCGCTTCTCAGTATTCCCACGTCTCCGGGTCAATACCCAGTTCACGCATGATCACCTTCGCCTCTTCCGGGATTTCATCACTACGCTCTTTGCGCAGATCTTCATCGTTCGGCAACGGTTGACCGGTAAACGCATGCAGAAACGCTTCGCACAGCAGTTCGCTGTTAGTCGCGTGGCGCAGGTTGTTCACCTGACGACGCGTACGTTCATCGGTGAGGATCTTCAACACCTTCAGAGGAATGGAAACCGTAATTTTCTTTACTTGCTCACTCTTCTTACCGTGCTCAGCGTATGGGCTGATATATTCGCCGCTCCATTCAGCCATGAGATACCTTTAATCCTCTCAGTCATTTATCTAAAGGTGCAAAACCTGTAACCACCCGTTTTGAACCGCAATCTTGTCTAGTTTACCGTAGAGACGATACCGTGGCACGGATATTGCCGCTGCAGCGTGCACTAAAGCATATAATTTTAACGGCTATTTGCGCATTGCTCAATCTATACGCAAAGAAGTTTAGATGTCCAGATGTATTGACGTCCATACTTTCAATGTTTACTCTGGTGCCTGACTTTTCACCTCATTCGCCAGGAAGCCCTCACCATGACGCGTAAACAGGCCACTATTGCAGTGCGTAGCGGATTAAATGATGACGAGCAGTACGGCTGCGTTGTCCCGCCGATTCATCTTTCCAGTACCTACAACTTCACCGGATTTAATGAACCCCGCGCGCATGATTACTCGCGTCGTGGCAACCCTACGCGTGACGTGACCCAGCGCGCGCTTGCGGAACTGGAAGGGGGCGCAGGGGCAGTATTAACCAATACCGGGATGTCCGCCATTCACCTGGTGACCACCGTGTTCCTGAAACCGGGCGATCTGCTGGTTGCCCCACACGATTGCTACGGCGGCAGCTATCGCCTGTTTGATAGCCTGGCAAAACGCGGCTGCTATCGCGTGCTGTTTGTCGATCAAAACGACGAACAGGCGCTGAAACAGGCTCTGGCAGAGAAACCAAAGCTGGTTCTGGTGGAAAGTCCAAGTAATCCATTGTTGCGCGTTGTCGATATTGCGAAAATTTGTCAGCTTGCAAGGGATGCGGGAGCGATAAGTGTAGTGGATAATACGTTCCTCAGTCCGGCCCTTCAGAACCCACTCGCATTGGGTGCCGATCTGGTATTGCATTCATGCACTAAATATCTGAACGGCCATTCTGACGTAGTGGCAGGCGTGGTAATTGCCAAAGATCCGGATGTTGTCACCGAACTGGCATGGTGGGCCAATAACATTGGCGTCACCGCGGGCGCCTTCGATAGCTATCTGCTGTTGCGCGGCATCCGCACGCTTTCGCCGCGCATGGACGTAGCGCAGCGCAATGCCCAGGCGATTGTCGATTTCCTGAAAACCCAGCCGCTGGTGAAAAAGCTTTATCATCCGTCGCTGCCGGAAAATCAGGGGCACGAGATTGCCGCGCGCCAGCAGAAAGGGTTTGGCGCGATGTTAAGTTTTGAACTGGATGGTGACGAGCAAACGCTGCGTCGCTTCCTGAGCGGGCTGTCATTGTTTACGCTGGCGGAATCCTTAGGTGGGGTTGAAAGCTTGATCTCCCACGCCGCAACCATGACGCACGCAGGTATGGCACCGGAAGCACGTGCCGCCGCCGGGATTTCTGAGACGCTGCTGCGTATCTCAACCGGCATTGAAGATTCTGAAGATTTAATTGCCGATCTGGAAAATGGCTTCCGGATCGCAGCCAAGGGGTAATCATGAGTGTGATAGCGCAGGCAGGGGCGAAGGGTCGTCAGCTGCACAAGTTTGGTGGTAGTAGTCTTGCTGATGTGAAATGTTACCTGCGCGTTGCAGGGATCATGACGGAATATTCACAGCCGGGTGACATGATGGTTGTCTCGGCAGCGGGCAGCACCACCAACCAGTTGATTAGCTGGCTGAAACTGAGCCAGACCGATCGCCTTTCTGCGCATCAGGTGCAACAGTCCTTACGTCGTTACCAGAGCGAGCTGATTGCCGGCCTGCTGCCTGCGGACGTGGCGGACGGGCTGATCGGTGCCTTCACCCATGACCTTGAGCGTCTGGCTGCCCTGCTGGACAGCGGTATTACCGATGCGGTGTATGCCGAAGTGGTGGGCCACGGTGAAGTGTGGTCCGCACGCCTGATGGCCGCCGTACTGCAACACCTGGGCGTGGAAGCGGCTTGGCTCGACGCGCGTGATTTCCTGCGCGCCGAACGCGCCGCGCAGCCGCAGGTGGATGAAGGGTTGTCCTACCCGCTGCTGCAACAGCTGCTGGTGCAGCATCCGGGCAAACGTATTGTCGTCACCGGCTTTATCAGCCGCAGCAACGCGGGCGAAACCGTGCTGCTGGGCCGTAACGGATCGGACTACTCGGCAACGCAGATTGGTGCCCTGGCGGGCGTGTCCCGCGTCACCATCTGGAGCGACGTGGCCGGTGTTTACAGCGCGGACCCGCGTAAAGTTAAAGATGCCTGTCTGCTGCCGCTGCTGCGCCTGGATGAAGCCAGTGAACTGGCCCGTCTGGCTGCGCCGGTACTGCACGCGCGCACGCTGCAGCCGGTTTCCGGCAGCGATATCGACCTCCAGCTGCGCTGCAGTTACACCCCGGATCAAGGCTCCACGCGCATTGAGCGCGTGCTGGCGTCCGGTACCGGGGCACGTATTGTCACCAGTCATGACGACATCTGCCTGATTGAGTTCCAGGTGCCTGCGGGGCAGGACTTCAAGCTGGCGCATAAAGAGATCGACACGATCCTGAAACGTGCTCAGGTGCGTCCGCTGGCCGTGGGTGTTCACAATGACCGCCAGCTGCTGCAGTTCTGCTATACCGCAGAAGTGGCGGACAGCGCGCTGAAAATTCTGGATGAAGCAGGCCTGCCGGGCGAACTTCGCCTGCGTCAGGGGCTGGCGCTGGTGGCGATGGTGGGCGCGGGCGTCACCCGTAACCCGCTGCACTGCCACCGCTTCTGGCAGCAGCTGAAAGGCCAGCCGGTGGAGTTCACCTGGCAGTCGGAAGAGGGCATCAGCCTGGTTGCCGTTCTGCGCAAAGGGCCAACCGAAAGCCTGATTCAGGGTCTGCATACCTCCCTGTTCCGCGCGGAAAAACGCATCGGCCTGGTGCTGTTCGGGAAAGGTAATATCGGTTCCCGATGGCTTGAGCTGTTTGCCCGCGAACAGGTGACGCTCTCGGCGCGTACCGGGTTTGAATTTATTCTTGCGGGCGTGGTAGACAGTCGCCGCAGCCTGCTGAACTACGAAGGGCTGGACGCCAGCCGCGCGCTTGCCTTCTTTAACGATGAAGCGGTTGAGCAGGATGAAGAGTCGCTGTTCCTGTGGATGCGTGCGCACCCGTATGACGATCTGGTGGTGCTGGACGTTACCGCCAGCGAACAGCTTGCCGATCAGTACCTTGATTTCGCCAGCCACGGTTTCCACGTCATCAGCGCCAACAAGCTGGCGGGGGCGAGCAGCACCGATAAATACCGTCAGATCCACGACGCGTTTGAAAAAACTGGCCGTCACTGGCTGTATAACGCCACCGTGGGCGCGGGCCTGCCGGTTAACCACACCGTGCGTGACCTGATTGAAAGCGGCGACAGCATTCTGGCGCTGAGCGGTATCTTCTCCGGCACGCTCTCCTGGCTGTTCCTGCAGTTTGACGGCACCGTACCGTTCACCAACCTGGTGGATCAGGCGTGGCAGCAGGGCTTAACGGAACCCGATCCGCGCGTTGACCTTTCCGGTAAAGACGTGATGCGTAAGCTGGTAATCCTGGCGCGTGAAGCTGGTTACGACATCGAACCGGATTCCGTACGCGTCGAATCACTGGTGCCTGCCGGCTGTGAAGAAGGTTCTGTGGACCATTTCTTTGAAAATGGTGAAGAGCTTAACGAGCAGATGGTACAGCGTCTGGAAGCGGCGAACGAGATGGGGCTGGTACTGCGCTATGTGGCGCGTTTTGAGGCTAATGGAAAAGCGCGAGTCGGCGTCGAGGCGGTGCGTCCTGAGCATCCGCTGGCGGCGCTGCTGCCGTGCGATAACGTCTTCGCCATCGAAAGCCGCTGGTATCGCGATAACCCGCTGGTGATCCGCGGTCCTGGCGCGGGCCGCGATGTCACCGCAGGAGCCATTCAGTCCGACATCAACCGTCTGGCTAAGCTGCTGTAACTCGTCACCCTGGCCCTCTCCCCGCATAGGGGGAGAGGGCACCAGTCAGGACAGATTAAACCAAACGGTTTTTCGCATCCGCTATCGCCTGCGCCACCTGCTTAGGCGACACGCCGCCTTTCGCGGCACGTTTATCCAGGCAAGACTGCAGCGCAAGAATCGGATACACATCATCCCCGATAACCGCGCTGAACTTCTGCAGGTCGGCCAGCGCCAGATCTTCCAGCGGTTTACCCTGACGAATAGCTTCCACTACCGCTTCACCCACGATATGGTGCGCTTCACGGAAAGGTACGCCTTTCGCCACCAGATAATCCGCCAGCTCGGTAGAGTTCGCATAGCCCTGCTGCGCCGCTTCCTGGCAGCGCGGACGTTTCACCTGAATGCCGTCCAGCACCAGCGCGCCCATATGCAGACAGTCCAGCCAGGTGTCGAGCGCGTCGAACAGTCCTTCTTTGTCTTCCTGCATGTCTTTGTTATACGCCAGCGGCAGCCCTTTCAGGGTCATCATCATGCCGGTCAGCGCGCCCTGCACGCGGCCACATTTACCCCGAATTAGCTCCAGCGCGTCCGGGTTTTTCTTCTGCGGCATCAGGGATGAGCCTGAGGTCACGCGGTCGGACAGCTCGACGAAGCCCGCTTCGCCAGAGTTAAAGAAGATCAGGTCTTCGGCAAAGCGCGACAGGTGCACCATCCCGATCGAGGCATTGGAGAGCAGCTCCAGCACGTGGTCGCGGTCAGACACGCTGTCCAGGCTGTTACGGGTGGCGGAGGCAAAGCCCAGCCAGCCTGCCAGCTGTTCACGGTCGATTTCGTAAGCGGTTCCGGCCAGCGCGCCGCTGCCCAGCGGGCTGACGTCCAGACGTTTAAGGGTGTCCTGCAGACGGCTTTCATCACGCGCCAGCATCTCGACGTAGGCCAGACACCAGTGCGCAAAGGTCACCGGCTGGGCGCGCTGCAGGTGGGTATAACCCGGCATCACCGCGTCCTGGTTGTTCTGCGCGGTCTCCACCAGTGCGCTCTGCAGCTGACGATTAGCCGCCAGCAGTTCGCCAACGGTATCTTTACACCACAGCTTCAGATCGGTGGCGACCTGGTCGTTACGGCTGCGTCCGGTGTGCAGCTTTTTGCCCAGCTGGCCGACCTTGTCGATAAGTTTGCCTTCCACCCAGCTGTGAATATCTTCAGCATCGCTTTCGAGGATCTGCTGCGGGTTAAGACGCACCTCTTCCAGCAGATTATTCAGCGCTTCTTCCAGCTGTAATTGTTCGTCTGCGGTCAGTACGCCAACCGTCACCAGCGCTTTGGACCAGGCCACAGAGCCGACAATATCCTGTTCGGCCAGGCGGTAGTCGAAGCGCAAAGAGTCGTTGAACTGTTTGAACCGCTGATCCGCTGCCTGTGTAAAACGCCCACCCCAAAGTGCCATAACATGCTTCCTTAATATCTTTGAATTTCATTGCCCGGTGGCGCTGCGCTTACCGGGCCTACAAAACGTTAAATCGATTACGCCAGAATACGCGTGCCAATCGGCGTGCCGTTGAACAGCGCAGGCAGTTGTTCAGCGTGACGCCAGGAGGCGATATCCACCGGGCGGCCCAGCGTGCGCGCGGCATCCAGCGCGGCGTTCACTTTGACGATCATGCCGTCGGTGATGATGCCCTGCGCAATCAGCTGCTCGGCTTTCTCTGCCGTCATTTCTGCGATGCGCTGGCCTTTTCCGTCCAGAATGCCGCTCACGTCGGAGAGAAGGATCAGATCCGCGCCCAGCGTTGCCGCGAGCGCGGTTGCTGCCTGGTCAGCGTTGACGTTCATCAGCTCGCCCTCTTCGGTCACGCCGATTGAGCTCACCACCGGCAGGAAACCCCCTTCCAGCAGCGTATTAATCAGCTTAGGCGAACCAGGCTGCGCCAGTCCAACGTGGCCGAGCTCTTCGTCGAGCTGGGTCACTTTTACGCTGTCGCCATCGCCCAGATAGAGGCCAACGGACGCGATGTGGTGTTTCTTCGCCCACGCCAGCAGCGTTTTGTTCGCCGTACCCGCCAGCGCGCCGGTAATGATGTCAATCTGGTCAGCAGGCGTCACGCGCAGGCCGTTTTTCTTTTTCACCGGCAGGTTGAGCCCTTTCATCAGCTCATCCACCACGCAGCCGCCGCCGTGCACAATCACCAGCGGACGTTGATGTGACTCGCGATAGTTCACCAGCGCGGTAAACAGACGCTCCAGCGCTTCTTCGCTATCCAGCAGTACACCACCGAGTTTGATAATTAATGGGTTCATCATCACACCTTAAATAAGAGCCTGCGTTTCCGGGAAACCGAAACGAATATTTGCACACTGCATTGCCTGTGCGGCAGCGCCTTTCAGTAAGTTATCTTCTGCGGCCACCACGATGAGATGCTCACCTTGAACGGCAAAGCCGATATCGCAGAACGGCAGACCGACCACGTTTTTCAGCGCCGGCACGCCTTTGTCGTACAGGCGCACCAGCGGTTTGTCCGCATACGCCTGCGTGAAGGCCTCGTTCACCTGCTCTTTGGTCACGCCCGGTTTCAGGCGGCAGGTGATGGTTTCGAGGATCCCACGCGGGAAGCTGCCCAGGTGCGGGGTGAAAATGACGTCCGCGCCCAGATGCGTCGTGATTTCAGGGTGATGACGGTGATTAAACACGCCATACGGCTGAAGGCTCACTTCGCAGAAGCTGTTGGAGATCGCCGCCTTGCGGCCTGCACCGCTCACGCCGCTGGTGGCGTTGATCACCGGCCACTGGCTCAGATCCAGCAGGCCTGCGTCGATCAGCGGCTTCAGGGAAAGCTGCGCTGCAGTCGGGTAGCAGCCCGGAACGGCAATCAGGTCAGCTTCTTTCAGTTTGTCTGCGCTCCACTCCGCCAGGCCGTACACCGCTTTTTCCAGCAGATCCGGATGCTGATGGGTGAAACCGTAATATTTTTCGTAGAACGCGCCGTCGTTAACGCGGAACGCGCCGGAGAGGTCGAAGACCACGCAGCCAGCCGCCAGGAACTGCGGCGCCAGGTCGTGGCTGACCTCGTGCGCGGTGGCTAAAAACACCACGTCGACGCCGTCGGTAAACTCGCTGATGTCAGACATGGGCTGCAGCGGCAGATCGACCTGGCCCTTAAGCTGCGGATGCAAATCGGAAATTAACTTTCCTGCATCATTGCTTTGCGCTGACACGGTCAAAGCGGTTATGGTCATATGTGGATGGCGATTCACGTAGCTTACAAGCTCTGCGCCCGCATAACCGCTAGCGCCTACAATCAGCGTATTCAACATCGGGTTCCTTTATGCTCAACGTTAATGTATTTTTATTCACATTTATTGCATGAATATTGATACTATCACGACCTAAGGTGTGTCAACAATGAAAATGAACTTACCGCCATTTATCGAGATCTACCGCGCCCTGATTGCCACACCGTCCATCAGCGCAACGGAAGAAGCGCTGGATCAGAGCAATGAGTCTTTAATCAATCTGCTGGCGGGTTGGTTTAGCGATCTTGGTTTTAACGTTGAGGTTCAGCCCGTTCCCGGAACCCGCCACAAATTTAACCTGCTCGCCAGCACCGGAACCGGTGCGGGCGGCCTGCTGCTGGCCGGTCATACCGACACCGTGCCGTTTGACGATGGCCGCTGGACGCGCGATCCTTTCACCCTGACCGAGCACGACAACAAGCTCTACGGTTTGGGCACCGCCGACATGAAAGGCTTCTTCGCCTTTATCCTCGACGCGCTGCGTGACGTGGACGTGACGAAGCTGAAAAAACCGCTCTACATTCTGGCGACCGCTGATGAAGAGACCAGCATGGCGGGCGCGCGCTACTTCTCTGAAAACACGTCGATTCGCCCGGATTGCGCGATCATCGGCGAGCCGACGTCGTTGCAACCTATTCGCGCGCACAAAGGCCATATCTCTACGGCCGTGCGCGTGCTCGGCCAGTCTGGCCACTCCAGCGACCCGGCGCGCGGCGTGAACGCCATTGAGCTGATGCATGACGCCATCGGTCGCATCATGGCCCTGCGCGACGATCTGAAAGAGCGCTATCACTATGACGCGTTCACCGTGCCGTATCCGACTCTGAACCTCGGCAGCCTGCACGGCGGCGATGCCTCGAACCGTATCTGCGCCTGCTGCGAACTGCATATGGACATCCGCCCGCTGCCGGGTATGACCCTCAGCGATCTCGACGGCCTGCTGAATGAGGCGCTGGCCCCGGTGAGCGAGCGCTGGCCGGGCCGCCTGACGGTCTCCGAACTGCATCCGCCGATCCCGGGTTACGAATGCCCGTCGGACCATCAGCTGGTTGAGGTGGTGGAAAAGCTGCTCGGTGAGAAAACCGACGTGGTGAACTACTGCACCGAAGCGCCGTTTATTCAGACGCTTTGCCCTACGCTGGTCCTGGGCCCCGGCTCCATCAACCAGGCGCACCAGCCGGATGAATATCTGGAAACCCGCTTCATCAAGCCAACCCGTGAACTGATTACCCAGGTTGTGCATCACTTCTGCTGGCATTAAAACCGCACCGAACACCCCATAGGGAGAAGACTGCCTGGTGCGGTCTTTTCCCCTTTACCCAAAGGGCAGTAAGGTCCTGGGCAGGGGATGTCTCACTCCCCATCATGAACTTTCTTCATCTTGTCTGAGCAAACCTCACCGTTATTGTTGATTATTTATGTTGACGTCCCTCTGCTTTTCCGTCATTTTTACATCTGGACGTCTAAACGTATAGAAGTTCACAAGACAACAGACAACGACATGTGATTGATAGAGGTAAGGTATGAGCTTTTTTCACGCCAACCAGCGGGAAGCACTGAATCAGAGCCTGGCCGAAGTAAACGGCCAGATTAACGTCTCTTTTGAATTTTTCCCGCCGCGCACCAGTGAAATGGAGCAAACCCTGTGGAGCTCTATCGATCGTCTCAGCAGCCTGAAACCGAAGTTTGTCTCCGTGACTTACGGCGCTAACTCCGGCGAGCGCGATCGTACGCACAGCATTATCAAAGGCATCAAAGATCGTACCGGTCTGGAAGCTGCGCCGCACCTCACCTGTATTGACGCGACCCGCGACGAGTTACGGGCTATCGCCCAGGATTACTGGAATAACGGCATCCGTCATATTGTCGCACTGCGCGGTGATCTGCCGCCGGGCAGCGGTAAGCCGGACATGTATGCCGCCGATCTGGTCGCGCTGCTGAAAGACGTGGCTGATTTTGATATCTCCGTTGCTGCTTATCCTGAGGTGCATCCGGAAGCGAAAAGCGCCCAGGCCGATCTGCTTAACCTCAAGCGTAAAGTGGACGCCGGCGCGAATCGCGCCATTACACAGTTCTTCTTCGATGTTGAAAGCTATCTGCGCTTCCGTGACCGCTGCGTCTCCGCGGGCATCGACGTTGAAATTATCCCTGGCATTCTGCCGGTCTCTAACTTCAAGCAGGCGAAGAAATTCGCTGATATGACCAATGTCCGCATTCCGCTGTGGATGTCCAAAATGTACGAAGGGCTGGACGATGACCCGGAAACCCGCAAGCTGGTGGGGGCTAATATCGCGATGGACATGGTGAAAATTTTAAGCCGTGAAGGAGTAAAAGATTTCCACTTCTACACGTTAAATCGCGCGGAGATGAGCTACGCCATTTGCCATACCCTGGGCGTTCGCCCCGCGTAAAACACCAAAAGCCCTCTTATATTGAGGGCTTTTTAACAGGGTAAAAAGTTAAAAGGTATCAGCTATCGAATCTGTGGATTAATTCAACTATAACTTATTGCTAGTGGTGTATATCGTAACGGTAACACTGTAAAAGGGAGCATAGCGATGAGCACGTCAGACGAGACCAATAAAGCGGCATCAGTCGGCAAATGCCCGTTCCACCAGGGCGGCGTCGATCACAGCGCGGGCGCAGGTACAGGCAGCCGCGACTGGTGGCCAAAACAACTCCGCATCGATCTTCTTAACCAACATTCCAATCGTTCGAACCCGCTGGGTGAAGACTTCGACTACCGCAAAGAATTCAGCAAACTTGATTACTCCGCCCTTAAAGGCGACCTCAAAGCACTCTTAACCGACTCTCAACCGTGGTGGCCTGCCGACTGGGGCAGCTATGCGGGCTTGTTTATCCGTATGGCCTGGCACGGCGCGGGTACCTATCGCTCCGTTGACGGACGCGGTGGGGCTGGACGCGGTCAACAGCGCTTTGCGCCGCTGAACTCCTGGCCGGATAACGTAAGCCTGGATAAGGCGCGCCGTCTGCTGTGGCCCATCAAGAAAAAATACGGACAAAAAATTTCCTGGGCTGACCTGTTTATCCTCGCGGGTAACGTGGCGCTGGAAAACTCGGGTTTCCGCACCTTTGGTTTTGGTGCCGGACGTGAAGACGTTTGGGAACCGGATCTGGACGTGAACTGGGGTGATGAGAAAGCCTGGCTGACCCACCGTGACCCGGAAGCGCTGGCGAAGCGTCCGCTGGCTGCCACCGAAATGGGCCTGATCTACGTCAATCCGGAAGGGCCAAACGCCAGCGGCGAGCCGCTGTCAGCGGCGGCAGCGATTCGCGCCACCTTTGGCAACATGGGTATGAACGACGAAGAGACCGTGGCGCTGATTGCAGGCGGCCATACCCTCGGAAAAACCCACGGCGCGGGTGAAGCCACCCACGTGGGTACTGACCCGGAAGCCTCACCGATTGAAGCGCAGGGCCTCGGCTGGGCGAGCACGCTCGGCACGGGCGTGGGCGCTGATGCCATAACCTCCGGTCTGGAAGTCATCTGGTCACAAACTCCGACCCAGTGGAGCAACTACTTCTTCGAGAACCTGTTCAAATTCGAATGGGTGCAGACCCGCAGCCCGGCGGGTGCGATTCAGTTTGAAGCCGTGGATGCGCCGGAAATCATGCCTGACCCGTTCGACCCGTCCAAAAAACGTAAGCCAACGATGCTGGTTACCGACCTGACGCTGCGTTTTGACCCGGAATTCGAAAAGATTTCCCGCCGTTTCCTGAACGACCCGCAGGCCTTTAACGAAGCCTTCGCGCGCGCGTGGTTCAAACTGACCCACCGCGATATGGGACCAAAATCGCGTTACCTCGGCCCGGAAGTGCCGAAAGAAGATCTGATCTGGCAGGACCCGCTGCCGGAGGCGGTATTCAATCCGACCAAAGAGGACATTGAAAGCCTGAAGGCGGAAATTGCGGCTTCTGGCCTCTCCGTGAGCGAGCTGGTTTCTGTGGCCTGGGCGTCGGCATCGACCTTCCGCGGTGGCGATAAGCGTGGCGGCGCCAACGGTGCGCGTCTGGCGCTTGCTCCTCAGCGTGACTGGGACGTGAATGCCGCAGCGGTTCGTGCGCTGCCGGCTCTGGAAGCTATCCAGCGCACCACCAACAAAGCCTCTCTGGCCGACATTATCGTGCTGGCGGGCGTGGTAGGCGTTGAGCAGGCCGCAAAAGCGGCAGGCGTTTACGTCAACGTTCCGTTTACGCCGGGCCGCGTGGATGCGCGTCAGGATCAGACGGATATCGAGATGTTTAACCTGCTCGAACCGGTTGCTGACGGCTTCCGCAACTATCGTGCGCAGGTGGATGTGTCCACGACGGAATCCCTGCTTATTGATAAAGCCCAACAGCTGACGCTGACCGCACCGGAGCTGACGGTGCTGATCGGCGGCCTGCGCGTGCTGGGTGCCAACTTTGATGGCAGTAAGAACGGCGTGTTCACCAACCGCGAAGGCGTGCTGAGCAATGATTTCTTCGTGAACCTGCTGGACATGAATACCCAGTGGAAGGCGACCGACGAATCTAATGAGCTGTTTGCCGGAAGCGATCGCGCCAGCGGTGAAGTGAAATATACCGCCACCCGCGCCGATCTGGTCTTCGGTTCAAACGCCGTGCTGCGCGCGCTGGCAGAGGTTTATGCCAGTGATGATGCACACGAGAAGTTTGTCCGCGACTTCGTTGCAGCATGGGCGAGGGTAATGGATCTGGACCGGTTTGACGTGAAGTAACCCTTGTGCCGGGTGGCGGCTACGCCTTACCCGGCCTACGGGCAAAAAAATCCCCGCCGATGCGGGGATTTTTATTCATGCCAGTTACTCCCACTCCTGCAGGAACCGCTGCCCATACTGGTCAGCCACCAGCAGCGCCGCGTAAACCTGATCCGGCGACACGCCGCCAGGCATATTGTGGATGGTTTCTCCTTCCGCACAGGATGCCTCTGCGATCAGCCGCATTTTGGCCGGAATATCTTCTTTAATATTTAGCTGTGCCAGCGTAATCGGCAGCCCAACGCTGTGGCAAAGCGCCGCGACGGTCTCTATTTCTTCTACCGGCGCGTTTTCCAGCACCAGCTGCGTCAGCGTACCAAACGCCACTTTTTCACCGTGATAGAAGTGGTGCGCGTCCGGTACCGCCGTCATACCGTTATGAATAGCGTGTGCCGCCGCCAGTCCGCCGCTTTCAAATCCTACGCCGCTAAGATAGGTGTTGGCTTCGATAATGCGTTCCAGCGCCGGTGTTACTACATGCTGTTCCGCTGCAAGCATGGCCTTTTCACCCTCTTCAATCAGCGTGTTGTAGCACAGCTCGGCCAGCGCGAGAGCAGCCTGCGTACATTTGCCGCCCGCCATGGTGGTCGCACCGCTGCGCGAGCAGGCGCGTGCTTCAAACCAGGTCGCCAGCGCATCGCCAATCCCGGCGGCCAGCAGACGTGCCGGCGCACCTGCTACCACTTTGGTATCCACAATGACCATGTTCGGGTTGTGCGGCAGCATCAGGTAGCGATCGAACTCGCCGCTGTCGGTGTAGATAACGGAAAGGGCGCTGCACGGCGCATCGGTGGAGGCAATAGTCGGTGCAATGGCGACGGGTACGTCCATAAAGTGAGCCAGCGCTTTGGCGGTATCCAGCGTTTTACCGCCGCCGATGCCCAGGACTGCCAGGCAGTCGGCGCCGTCGGCCAGTTTTTTCAGGCGATCGATTTCATTTTGTGAACACTCGCCGCCAAATGGCGCTATTTCGGCATAGAGTTCCGCATTTTTAAAACTCTGACGCAGGGTCTCTTCGGCAAAACCCAGCACAAATTTATCGCCGACAACCAGCCAGCGATTGGCCAGGGGTTTCAGATAGTCGCCGAGACGGGTAAGCACATCAGCGCCCTGGATATATTTTCCCGGCGATTGAATGATACGGTCCATAACAGTTCTCCCTTAGAGATTGAGGCTACCAAACGCGTTTTTCCAGTCTTGCTCGAACTTCTCTACGGCTGACTCTACCGCTGGCGTGCCGAGCATTTGTTGCGCTACGTCTAAGGGAAGCGTGATTGCCTCGCATCCTGTCAACAAGCAGTCCAGCGCCTGACGCGGCGTTTTGAAGCTGGCGGCCAGCACTTTGCTTTCCGGCGCGTGCAGTTCCAGAAGGGACTGCAGTTCCTGGACCATGCGAATGCCGTCCCCGCCCTGAGCGTCAACGCGGTTTACATACGGCGCGACATATTTCGCGCCTGCCAGTGCGGCAAGCAAACCCTGCGCAGCGCTGTAAACGGCAGTCCCCAGCGTGGTTATCCCCTCTTTTTTCAACGCTTTAATCGCGATAAGCCCCTGAGCGGTCACCGGGATTTTCACCACGATGTCCGGGATGGCGTTACTCAAACGTTTGGCTTCCTCCACCATGCCTTCTGCGTCGCGGCTCATGGTTTGAGCAAACAGCGTGCCTTCCGGCCCGATGGCTTTTTGCAGGCGCGGCAGCACGTCCCAAATGGATTCACGGCTGGCGGCAATGATGCTCGGGTTGGTGGTGACGCCCGCTATGGGAAAAATGCGCGCCAGGCGTTCAACTTCCGCCACGTTGGCGGTATCCAGGTACAGTTCCATCACTCTTCCTCGTTTTACAGTTCTAATTCGTGTTGTAGCAGGGAAGCAATCGCCTCCCCTGAGCTGGCGTTAACCAGCGCATGGCGAAAATTCTCATGCATGATGCGGCGTGCCAGGCGGGAGAAAATACGCATATGCTGATCGCCCGCGGCGTGTTTGTTCAGCGTTAGCATGATGATGAACTGTGCTTCTTCATCTCCCCACATGACGGGGGCTTTCAGGCGTGCAACGCTGATGGTGGATTGCTCAATGTGCTCTGATTTGCTGTGCGGAATAGCAAAGCTAAAGCCGAGCCCGGTGGAGAAGACCGCTTCGCGCGCCCAGAGATCGGCCTCCAGCTTGCGGGGGTAGCGGCAACGTCCTGCGAGCAGCAGGTTATCGGTCATTCCTTTCATGACCTCTTCTTTGCTGTTCCAGTCATTGTCCAGTGAAATACAGCGAGGTGTAACCAGAGGTGTGTCCTGCTGATTCATGCGGAACTGCGCCAGCAGGTGCTCAACTTCAAGTGAGGTGCGACACGCCATGGCCTGATTCAGCAACTGGCGGCAGGCGCGGCTATCAAGCTGAGCCAGACGCGCTTTGGTTGCCGGAATGGCGGGCGACCCCATGCTCAGCTCATCCAGACCCAGACCCACCAGCAATGGCAACACCGAACCTTTTGCACCCAGTTCGCCGCACAGGCCAATCCATTTACCCTGGCGATGGACGGCTTGCACCGCGTAATCCAGCGCCCGCAGGAAGGCCGGGTTAAGGCTGTTGTAATGGCGTGTGACTTTGGCGTTGTCGCGGTCAACGGCCAGCAGATACTGCGTCAGGTCATTGCTACCGATGCTAAAGAAATCAATCTCTTCGCAGCACTGATCGATGATAAACATTACAGAAGGCACTTCCAGCATGATGCCGAGCGGGATTTTCTCATCAAACGGAGTATGTTCCGCGCGGAGCTGTTGTTTCGCTTCGGCAAGTTTCTCTTTCACCCACAGGATCTCTTCCATGGAAGAGATCATCGGGATCATTATCTTCAGGCTGCCGTGAGCAGAGGCGCGCAGGATCGCCCGAAGCTGGGTGGAGAAAAGCACTGCATATTCTTCGTAAATACGTACGGCGCGGTAGCCGAGGAACGGGTTATTTTCGGCCGGGATATTCAGATACTCCACCGGTTTATCGCCGCCGATATCCATGGTCCGCACGATGATGCTGCGCCCGTTTGCGCTTTCCAGCGCCTGGCAGAAAATGTTGTAGAGCTCGTTTTCACCGGGCGCGCTGCTGCGGTCCATATAAAGCATTTCGGTGCGAAACAGGCCAACGCCTTCGGCGCCGTTCGCAAATGCTGCCTGCGCTTCCACCGCATGGGCGATGTTAGCGGCAATCTCAACGCGCAGGCCGTCTGCGGTTCTGGCTTCCCGGTCAAGCCAGATGCCCTGCTGCTCGCGTAGTGCCTGTTGTACCCGTGCTTCCTGTCGGTAGTAGCGTGTTACCGCATCGCTGGCATTGACCACGACCGCACCGGCATTGCCATCGATAAATACGGGCTTATTGCGCCACTGCAGCAGGCTTTCGCTGTCGACGCCCACCAGTGTCGGAATATTAAAGGAGCGTGCAAGAATAACGGTGTGCGAGGTTGTTCCACCGCTTTTTAGCAGTAGCCCCTTAAGCAAAGTTTTATCGAGTTCCAGGAACTGGCCGGGCGTGAGGTCGTCGGCAAGGCAGACGCTCGGCTGAGTGAGTTGTCCCGGTGCCGGAAAGCGTTGTTCACCATAAATTTGTTGTAAAAGTTGATAGCAAACATCGCGCACATCCAGCACACGTTCCTGTAAGTAGCTGCTGCTGGAGCGAGAGAACGCATCGCAGAAATGGTTGGCTGTGGCGATTATCGCTTGCGCGCAGCTTAGCCCCTGGCTCACGCCAGCAAGAAGATGCTGATGCAGAGAGGTATCCGTCGCCAGAGATCTGTGCGCGTCGAGAATTGCGCTGGCGGTGCTGTCGCTGTCCAGCGCACGAAGTTCAATGTTTTTCACCAGCAGGGTGAGTCCGTTGTCCAGCGCTGACTGTTCATCTTCCACGCTTTTCCCGTCGGGTAAATCCGTCAGTGCATTGAGATCCAGCGAGGTCAGCAACGTCAGCACGCCCTGGGCACTACCGCTGCACACAGGCAGGGCGCGAAAGAGCGTTGGATTAAGGCGTGCGAGAGATTCTGGCAGCGGATCGCGCTCAGTATTGATGGCTTCTGCGAGCGGCGCATCACAGTGTGGAAATTCTTCCCGGAGCCATTGTTCTAGTTGTTGATGGGCGTTCTGCTCATCTTCACCGTGGATCACCAGACGACAGGCGTCGCCTGCCAGCGTATCGGTACCAATAAGTGCCAGTGCGCTCTTGGCATTCCCTTTACGGTCTGTGCGCAGGTTGTGCCATTCGATTTGTGAGATAAACGTATTGCACAGCGTCTCCACATGACTTGCCGGACGCGCGTGAACACCGTTGGGTAATTCACAGGTAAATTCCACTACGAGAGCCATACACACTCCTGAAATCAATCCTTATTCATTGGGCAACAGCATACGAGTGTGTTGATGACGCGCGCCATGTGATAAATCTGCCAAAAGCTGGACAAATGTAATATCACGTGAAAAGTGAGATTTGACTCACAGGTTGTGGTGTTTTGTCTTATGCGTGCCGTTGATCAGAAATGTGGAGGCGGATCTCATTTTTATTTCGACATTACAAAAATCCAGTAAATGGCCTTTTTGTCTCCTGTTAGCCGTCTTCCTGATTGCCTATTGTTTGCCACAACATCTTTGTGGTTTTAGGCCAGGAGCGACATATGAAAGAGTTGGTGCATATTCTCAAGAACACGCGGCAGCATCTGATGACCGGGGTATCACACATGATCCCGTTCGTGGTCGCAGGCGGTATTTTGCTGGCGGTCTCGGTCATGCTGTACGGCAAGGGTGCGGTCCCGGATGCTGCAACCGATCCCAACCTCAAAAAGCTATTCGATATCGGCGTAGCAGGGTTGACGCTGATGGTGCCTTTCCTGGCCGCCTATATTGGCTATTCCATTGCCGAGCGCGCAGCGCTGGCGCCTTGCGCTATTGCCGCGTGGGTCGGTAACAGCTTCGGTGCGGGTTTCTTCGGCGCCATTATTGCCGGGATCCTCGGCGGGATTGTCGTCTGGTATCTGAAAAAACTGCCGGTCCCGAAAGTGCTGCGATCCGTCATGCCTATCTTCATCATCCCTATCATCGGCACCTTTGTTACCGCAGGCATCATGATGTGGGGTCTGGGTGAACCAGTTGGCGCGTTGACGACGGGCTTAACCCAGTGGCTGCAAGGGATGCAGCAGGGCAGCATCGTAGTGTTGGCCGTCATCACGGGGTTGATGCTGGCCTTCGACATGGGCGGCCCGATTAATAAAGTCGCCTATGCCTTCATGCTGATCTGCGTTGCACAGGGCGTCTACACCGTGGTGGCGATTGCGGCAGTTGGTATCTGTGTGCCACCGCTGGGATTAGGCCTGGCGACGCTGATTAATCGCAAGAATTTTACCGGTGAAGAGCGTGAAGCGGGTAAGGCCGCATTAGTGATGGGCTGCGTGGGGATCACCGAAGGGGCCATTCCGTTCGCCGCTGCCGATCCTCTGCGTGTCATTCCCTCCATCATGCTGGGATCCGCATCTGGCGCAGTGACGGCCGCCGTGATGGGCGCGCAATGCTATGCCGGCTGGGGCGGGCTCATCGTTCTCCCTGTGGTGGAGGGCAAACTCGGCTACATCGCGGCGGTTGCCGTGGGGGCTGTGGTGACGGCCATTAGCGTTAACGTGCTGAAGAGTATTGCCCGCAAGAATGCAAAACAGGTCGTGGAAAAAGAGGACGACCTGGATCTGGATTTCGAAATTAACTGAGTGAGGAAGAGAACATGACCCGAATTATTGCAGTAACAGCATGTCCGTCAGGCGTTGCCCATACCTACATGGCGGCCGAAGCGTTGGAAAGTGCCGCCAAAGCTAAAGGTTGGGAAGTGAAGGTTGAAACGCAGGGGTCAATTGGCCTGGAGAACGAACTGACGGCAGAAGACGTTGCCGCCGCAGATATGGTGATCCTGACCAAAGATATCGGCATTAAGTTCGAAGAGCGCTTTGCCGGGAAAACCATTGTACGCGTCAATATCAGCGACGCGGTAAAACGCGCTGACGCCATCATGAACAAAATTGATGCCCACCTGGCGCAAACCGCCTGACGCTTTCCCGCCTTTAGGGGCGGGCTCGTTTTCCGTTACAGGAGTTCCCTCATGACGAATCGTACCCAGCGTTTGAAAGACGCTCTTTTTGCTAATCCACGTGAAATCTCGCTTGAGCGTGCTTTGCTCTATACCGCCAGCCATCAGCAGACGGAGGGCGAGCCGGTTATCCTCAGGCGAGCAAAAGCCACGGCGTACATTCTGGACCATGTGAACATCGCGATTCGTGATGAGGAACTGATTGCGGGAAACCGGACCGTTAAACCGCGCGCGGGCATTATGTCTCCTGAGATGGATCCGTACTGGCTGCTTAAGGAGCTGGACCAGTTTTCCACACGCCCGCAGGACCGCTTCGAGATCGGCGAAGCGGATAAGCAGATTTACCGTGACGTGCTGTATCCCTACTGGGAAAAACGGTCGATGAAGGATTTCATCAACAGCCAGATGACGGATGAGGTGAAAGCCGCCGTGGGGACGCAAATTTTCAGCGTCAATCAGACGGACAAAGGGCAGGGGCATATCATTATTGATTATCCGCGCCTGCTGAATAACGGGCTGGGTGCGCTGGTGGCGCAAATGCGAGAATATTGTGCCCGCGATGCCCAGAACATGTTCTATGCCGCCGCGCTGATTCTGCTTGAAGCATCCCAGCGTCATATTCTGCGCTATGCCGCGCTGGCTGAAAGGCTTGCGTCCGGCTGTGATGAAGCTTCACGGCGTGAAGAACTATGTAAGATTGCCGAAATCTCGCGTCATAACGCGCAGCATAAGCCGCAAACGTTCTGGCAGGCGTGTCAGCTGTTCTGGTATATGAACGTCATTTTGCAATACGAATCTAACGCCAGCTCGCTTTCTATCGGGCGCTTCGACCAGTATATGTTGCCGTTTTATCAGGCTTCACTCTCGCAGGGGGACGATCCCGAATTTCTGAAAGAGCTACTGGAATCGCTGTGGGTGAAATGCAATGACGTGGTGCTTTTACGTTCGACCAGTAGCGCACGTTATTTTGCTGGTTTTCCGACGGGTTATACCGCGTTGTTGGGCGGCTTAACGGAGAGCGGTCGGAGCGCAGTGAATGTACTTTCCTTCCTGTGCCTGGATGCTTACCAGAGGGTTCAGCTTCCGCAGCCGAACCTCGGCGTACGGGTTAACGAACTTATCGACCGACCTTTCCTGCTTAAAACGGCGGAGACGATCCGCCTGGGCACCGGTATCCCGCAGATTTTCAATGATGAAGTGGTGGTGCCTGCTTTCCTTAATCGGGGGGTGTCGCTGGAAGACGCGCGCGACTACGCGGTGGTTGGCTGTGTAGAACTGTCGATTCCGGGTAAAACCTACGGTCTGCATGATATCGCGATGTTTAACCTGCTGAAGGTAATGGAAATCGCGATGCAGGAGAACGAAGGTAACGCAGCGCTGAGTTATGAAGGCCTGCTGGACCATATCCGCGCCAAAATTAACCACTATATTGCGCTAATGGTTGAGGGGAGCAATATCTGCGATATCGGCCATCGCGACTGGGCACCGGTGCCGTTACTCTCTTCATTCATAAGCGATTGTCTGGAATCAGGGAAAGATATTACCGAGGGTGGCGCGCGCTATAACTTTTCTGGCGTTCAGGGGATCGGGATAGCCAATCTGAGTGATTCACTGCACGCCCTGAAAGGGCTGGTTTTTGAACAGCATCGCTTAAGTTTTGATGAGCTATTAGCCGTATTGAACGCTAACTTTGCCACGCCAGAGGGCAAAAAAATCCGCGCACGGTTGATTAATCGCTTCGAAAAATACGGCAATGATATCGATGATGTCGACAACATCAGCGCTGAACTGCTGCGCCATTACTGTAAAGAGGTCGAAAAATACCGGAACCCGCGCGGCGGGCACTTCACTCCGGGGTCTTATACCGTGTCGGCACACGTGCCGCTCGGGGCGGTGGTGGGGGCCACGCCCGATGGCCGCTTTGCCGGCGAACAGCTGGCAGACGGTGGGCTTTCGCCGATGCTTGGGCAAGATATGCAGGGCCCAACGGCGGTACTTAAATCGGTAAGCAAGCTGGATAACTATCTGCTATCTAACGGTACGCTGCTAAACGTTAAATTTACCCCTGCGACGCTGGAAGGCGATGCCGGGCTGCAAAAGCTGGCTGATTTCCTTCGCGCTTTCACCCAGCTTAAGTTGCAGCATATCCAGTTCAACGTGGTGAACGCGGAGACATTGCGTGAAGCGCAACAGCGTCCACAGGATTTTGCCGGGCTGGTGGTACGCGTTGCCGGCTACAGCGCCTTCTTTGTGGAGTTATCGAAGGAGATCCAGGATGACATTATCCGCCGCACAGCGCATCAGCTGTGACGTAGTTGAAACGCGCGCCGAGGTGGCGCGTATTTTCAATATTCAGCGCTACTCATTGAATGACGGACGCGGCATCCGTACGGTGGTCTTTTTTAAAGGCTGCCCTCACCGCTGTCCGTGGTGTGCGAATCCAGAGTCGATTTCGCCGAAAATCGAGATTGTGCGCAGAGAAAGTAAATGTCTTAACTGCGCCCCCTGTTTACGGGACGTTGATGAGTGCCCCTCCGGCGCATTTGAGCCTATCGGGCGGGACGTTACGCTGGAGGAGCTGGAAAAAGAGGTAATGAAAGACGATGTATTCTTTCGTTCCTCGGGAGGCGGAGTGACGCTTTCGGGTGGGGAAATATTGCTGCAGGCACCTTTCGCGACACGGCTACTACAAAGGCTGCGTCGATTCGGCGTGCATACGGCCATCGAAACGGCAGGCGATGCCCCTTTGTCCCGATTAATGCCGCTGGCTCGCCAGTGTGATGAAGTGCTGTTTGATTTGAAGATCATGGACGCGGATCTGGCCCAATCGATTGTGGTAATGAATCTTCCCAGAGTGCTGGATAATTTCCGCCAGCTGGTGGCTGACGGGATAAACGTGATTCCCCGCGTGCCGCTTATTCTGGGCTATACGCTCAACGAAACGAACATGACGCGCGTACTGGATTTCCTGCTACCTTCAGGAATACGACAGCTGCATTTATTGCCCTTTCATCAGTATGGGGAGCCAAAATACCGTCTGCTGGGACAGGAGTGGGGCATGCGGCAAGTTATCCCTCCGACAGAAGATGAGGTGTCAGCGATGCGTCAACGGGCAGAGCGAGAAGGTTTCAATGTTACCCTGGGAGGCTGAATATGACAGTGATAACGGGACGTCATCTGGTGGCGGTGACCGCGTGCGTCAGTGGCGTCGCGCATACCTATATGGCTGCCGAACGGCTGGACAAGCTCTGCCAGCAGGAGAGGTGGAGTGTTAACATCGAGACGCAGGGAGCGCTGGGCATCGAGAGCGAGCTTACGGAAGACGACATTCAGCGTGCCGATGTCGTATTGCTGATTACCGATATAGAACTGGCGGGCAGTGAGCGTTTCGAGAATGCGCGCTACGTGAAGTGCGGTATTAGCGCCTTTTTACGTGATCCACAAAAGGTGATGGGGGCGGTGCGTAAGATATTAGCCGCTCCGCAGCATACTCAGGTCATTCTGGACTAGCGGTCTTCCCGGTGAGCTGGCTGTGATACTGGCGACGGTATTCTGAAGGCGAACGCTCCGTGTTCTTGCGAAATAACCGGCAGAAATAGTTGCTGTCAACAAATCCGCAGGCATGCGCCACCTCTTTCACTTTTA
Source organism: Enterobacter sp. 148H3 (assembly GCF_034107425.1). Classification (NCBI taxonomy): domain Bacteria; kingdom Pseudomonadati; phylum Pseudomonadota; class Gammaproteobacteria; order Enterobacterales; family Enterobacteriaceae; genus Enterobacter; species Enterobacter sp. 148H3. The sequence goes on from NZ_JAWNEI010000015.1 coordinate 87,559, forward strand.
AATCATACCCTTTCAGCAACTGGCGAGCGTGTTCCAGCCGGGTATGCGTCAGGTATTCATTGAAACCCACTGCGCCCGTTTTCTGAAACAGATGCGACAGGTAGTTTGGGGAGATATAAAAAGCCTGCGCGACGGATTCCCGGGTAAGCGGGGTGGCGTAGTGTTCGTCAATATAGACCCGAATCGCTTCAAATAAAGCCTGACTGCGGGAGGCGGTTTGGATCTGGCTACCCAGCAGGTCGACGCAGTGGCTAAGCAGGCTGGCGATAATCAGCCGCGCGGTTTGTTGCTCATGGTGCTGCATCTGTATTTCATGAAGCGTCTGTAAGAGTAGCGATCCAATACGCGGACCACGGCGGGCAACGTTCTGCTTTGCCAGGTTACGAACGTCTACGCCATCCCAGTGTATAAGGCTAAACCCAAGCTGCTGTTTGCCAAACAGGATGCTCAGCGTTGTTGCGGGGGCTTGCCATTGTGGATTATTCCAGCCGCCAGCCGGGACGTATAAAACATCCCCCTGCTGTAATACGCAGCCAGCCAGGTCTTTCATGGATCCTTCGATCGCGATCTCCAGACGTGGAAAATCGACCTGCAAGGCAAGTTCGGGGGCGGAGGTCGCTGGGTTTGCAAAATGCACCTCATGCAGCGGCGTTGTGCCGTTGATCAGGTCATTCAGGATATCGGTAATGTCGTGGTGCATGGTGTTGATACCAGGGTATTGCCGGGTGGCGCTAACGCTTACCCGGCCTACTTATCGTAGGCCCGTGCAAGCGCAGCGCCGCCGGGCGTAAAGCATTAGCCGGTGTTACGCATACCCGCCGCAACGCCCGCAATCGTCACCATCAGCGCCTGTTCAACACGCGGATCCGGCTCTTTCCCTTCTTCTTCCGCCAGACGCGAACGGTGCAGCAGCTCTGCCTGCAGGACGTTCAGCGGGTCGGTGTAGATGTTACGCAGTTGAATAGACTCGGCAATCCACGGCAGGTCCGCCATCAGGTGTGAGTCGTTGGCGATGTCCAGAACCACTTTGATGTCGCCTTCCAGCAGTTCGCGCAGCTCTTTGCCCAGCGCCCACAGCTCAGGTTTCACCAGACGCTGATCGTAGTATTCCGCCAGCCACAGGTCAGCTTTCGAGAAGACCATCTCCAGCATGCCCAGACGGGTAGAGAAGAATGGCCAGTCGCGACACATGGTCTCCAGCTCGCTCTGTTTGCCGTCTTCCACCACTTTTTGCAGCGCGGCACCGGCACCCAGCCAGGCGGGCAGCATCAAACGGTTTTGCGTCCAGGCGAAGATCCACGGGATCGCGCGCAGAGACTCTACGCCACCGGTTGGGCGACGCTTCGCAGGACGTGAGCCCAGCGGCAGTTTACCCAGCTCCTGCTCAGGCGTGGCCGAGCGGAAGTAAGGAACGAAATCTTTGTTTTCACGTACGTAGCCGCGGTACAGATCGCAGGAGATGTCAGACAGCTCGTCCATGATATGGCACCAGGACGCTTTCGGCTCCGGCGGCGGCAGCAGGTTTGCTTCCAGGATAGCGCTGGTATAAAGCGACAGGCTGCTGATGGTCACTTCCGGCAGACCGTATTTGAAGCGGATCATCTCGCCCTGCTCGGTGACGCGCAGGCCGCCTTTCAGGCTTCCCGGCGGCTGTGACAGAAGGGCTGCATGTGCAGGTGCGCCGCCACGGCCAATTGAGCCACCGCGTCCGTGGAACAGGGTCAGCTCGATACCGGCTTTCTCGCAGGTTTTGATCAGGGCGTCCTGCGCCTGATACTGCGCCCAGGATGCCGCCATCACGCCTGCATCTTTCGCGGAGTCGGAATAGCCGATCATCACCATCTGTTTGCCCTGGATAAAGCCGCGGTACCAGTCGATATTCAGCAGCTGGGTCATGACGTCGTTGGCGTTATTCAGGTCGTCGAGGGTCTCAAACAGCGGGGCGACCGGCAGGGCGTAGTCGATTCCCGCTTCTTTCAGCAGAAGGTGAACGCCCAGCACGTCGGAAGGGGTCTTCGCCATTGAGATCACATAGGCGGCCACCGATCCTTTCGGTGCGTCCACGATCGCTTTACAGGTGTTGAGCACCTCGCGGGTTTCGTTGCTTGGCTCCCAGTTGCGCGGCAGCAGAGGGCGCTTCGAGTTCAGCTCGCGGATCAGGAAGGCCTGTTTGTCGGCTTCGGACCAGCTTTCATAGTCGCCGATGCCGAGGTAGCGGGTCAGCTCGCCCAGCGCTTCGGTATGGCGGGTACTTTCCTGACGTACGTCGATACGCACCAGCGGCACGCCGAAACACTTCACGCGGCGCAGGGTGTCGAGCAGTTCGCCGTTAGCGATGATGCCCATCCCGCAGGCCTGGAGTGATTTATAACAGGCGTACAGCGGCTCCCAGAGCTGTTCGTTCTGGCTGAGCAGGCCTTCTGGTTTTGGCAGGCGCTGACCTTTCAGACGCGCTTCCAGCCACGCTTGAGTGGCCATCAGCTGACCGCGCAGTTTTTTCATCAGGAAACGGTACGGTTCGCTGGCACCCTCTTCACCTGCCAGCGCGCGTAGTTCCGGCGTCGCTTCAACCATCGACAGCTCGGAGATCAGCACCTGAATGTCTTTCAGGAACAGGTCGGTCGCTTTCCAGCGGCTCAGCAGCAGGACGTGACGGGTAATTTCCGCGGTCACGTTCGGGTTGCCGTCGCGGTCGCCGCCCATCCATGAGGTGAAGCGGACCGGAACGAAATCGACCGGCAGGCGGTAGCCAAGGTTCTCTTCCAGCTGTTCGTTCAGCTCGCGCAGGTAGTTCGGCACCCCTTCCCACAGGCTGTTTTCCACCACCGCAAAGCCCCATTTAGCTTCGTCCACCGGGCTTGGGCGATGCTTACGAATTTCATCGGTGTGCCAGGACTGGGCAATCAGCTGGCGCAGACGGCGCATCAGCTGGTTGCGTTCGTAGTCGGCAATGTCTTTGTTATCCAACTGCTTCAGACAGTTGTTCACTTCCACCATTTTGTGGATCAGGGTGCGTCGGGTAATTTCGGTTGGGTGTGCGGTCAGCACCAGCTCCAGCGAAAGCGACTCCACCGCTTTTTTGATGGTGGCCTCGTTGAGGTCTGGCTGGTCTTTCAGTTTACGCAGGGTGCGGGCAATGACTTCCGGGTTGCTTGCCGCTTCGCCATTCGGCGAAATACTGTGGTATTGCTCAGCGGTATTGGCCAGGTTCAGGAACTGGCTGAATGCGCGCGCAACGGGCAGCAGCTCATCGTTAGAGAGGTTCTGCAAGGTGGTGAGCAGCTCCTGACGACTGGCCTCGTTACCGGCACGGGAAGATTTAGACAGCTTGCGGATGGTTTCAACGCGGTCGAGGATGTTCTCCCCTAACGCATCTTTGATGGTATCTCCAAGCACTTTGCCGAGCATACTGACATTACTACGCAACGCGGAATATTGTTCGTTCATAAAAACCCAGTCACCCCATCATTTTTGTTTATGCCCAGGCAAAAATTTTCTGGACATTATTTTGTCATCTCCCTTTATAAAGCCACGTAAAACCCCCGTCGTCAATTGCTGCGAAAACGGTTCAGCAAACGAATAAATGTGGGCAATTTACGAAATTTAATTCGCATTGCGTCAGATAAGAGATGCTTATGAAAATGTATGGGGGAAAGGGAGTAAACATTAAAAATGATCGCTTCGGTTGCCATTTTGTTTTTATATCCGGCCTTTTTTACGCAAAAAAAAGCGGACCACGGGGTCCGCAAAAGTTCACGTTGGCTTTAGTTGTTCGAGTTTTGAGAGAAACTCGTTGACGGTGCGGGGACGTCAAGGGTCAAACACGTGCCGCCTCGTCTATGTGGTGTATTATTCAACAGAATGCTTGATAGGGATAATCGTTCGTTGCTATGCTATCTATCGCCATGAACTATCGTGGCGACGGAGGATGAATAATGAATATTCGTGATCTTGAATACCTGGTAGCGTTAGCCGAGCATCGTCACTTTCGCCGCGCGGCAGATTCCTGCCACGTCAGCCAGCCCACGCTGAGCGGCCAGATCCGCAAGCTGGAAGACGAGCTGGGCGTGATGCTGCTGGAGCGCACCAGCCGTAAGGTTCTGTTCACACAGGCAGGTCTTCTGCTGGTGGATCAGGCGCGCACCGTGCTGCGCGAGGTCAAAGTGCTCAAGGAAATGGCAAGCCAGCAGGGGGAGGCCATGTCCGGCCCGCTGCATATTGGCCTGATCCCAACCGTTGGCCCGTACCTGTTACCGCACATCATTCCGATGCTGCACCAGACGTTCCCGAAACTCGAAATGTACCTGCACGAAGCGCAAACCCATCAGCTGCTGGCGCAGTTAGATAGCGGCAAGCTCGACTGCGCCATTCTGGCGCTGGTAAAAGAGAGTGAGGCCTTTATTGAAGTGCCGCTGTTCGATGAGCCGATGATGCTGGCGATCTATGAAGATCACCCGTGGGCGAACCGCGATCGCGTGCCGATGGCCGATCTGGCCGGTGAAAAGCTGCTGATGCTGGAAGATGGCCACTGCCTGCGCGACCAGGCTATGGGCTTCTGCTTCGAAGCGGGTGCCGATGAAGATACCCATTTCCGGGCAACCAGTCTGGAAACGCTGCGTAATATGGTGGCGGCGGGAAGCGGTATTACGCTTCTGCCTGCGCTGGCGGTGCCGCACGAGCGTAAACGTGATGGCGTGGTCTATCTGCCGTGCATTAAGCCGGAACCGCGTCGTACGATTGGCCTGGTTTATCGTCCGGGTTCACCGCTGCGCAGCCGCTATGAGCAGCTGGCAGAGGCCATCCGCGGTGCAATGGATGGCCATTTTGACAGCGCGTTAAAACAGGCGGTTTAAGCCGTTCAGCGCGGCTACCCGATAGGCTTCCGCCATGGTCGGGTAGTTAAAGGTGGTGTTGACGAAGTACTCAATGGTGTTACCACCACCTTTCTGCTCCATTATCGCCTGGCCGATATGAATGATTTCTGCGGCGCGTTCACCGAAGCAGTGAATCCCGAGGATCTCTTTCGTCTCGCGATGGAACAGAATTTTCAGCGTTCCCACGCTCATCCCCACGATTTGCGCCCGCGCCAGATGTTTAAACTGCGCACGACCCACCTCGTAAGGCACCTTCATTGACGTTAGCTGCTGCTCGGTTTTCCCGACTGAACTGATTTCCGGGATGGTATAGATGCCCGTCGGAATATCTTCAATCAGGTGCGCCGTTGCTTCACCCTTCACCAGCGCCTGAGCGGCAATTCGGCCCTGATCGTAGGCAGCAGAGGCCAGGCTCGGGTAGCCAATCACGTCGCCAACCGCGTAGACGTGCGGCAGGGCGGTCTGATACATGCTGTTGACCTTGAGCTGACCACGGCTGTCGGTCTCAAGCCCGATATTTTCCAGCTGCAGGGAATCGGTGTTGCCGGTACGGCCGTTGGCGTACAGCAGGCAGTCTGCTTTCAGCTTCTTGCCGGACTTCAGGTGCATGATCACCCCGTCGTCACAGCCTTCAATTTTCTCGTACTCTTCGTTGTGGCGAATCACCACGCCGCTGTTCCAGAAGTGGTAGGAGAGGGAGTCCGACATCTCCTGATCGAGGAACGCCAGCAGGCGGTCGCGGGTGTTGATCAGGTCAACTTTGACGTCCATCCCGCGGAAGATCGACGCATATTCGCAACCAATGACCCCTGCGCCATAGATAATGACGTGGCGGGGTTCATGGTGCAGGCTCAGAATCGAATCGCTGTCGTAGACGCGCGGGTGCGAGAAATCGACGTCGGCGGGATGGTAGGGGCGTGAGCCGCAGGCGATAACAAATTTTTCAGCCGTGATGGTTTCAACCGAACCGTCGTGGCATTCGAGTGCCAGGGTATGTTCATCCACAAAATGCGCGTTGCCCTGCAAAATTTCACAGTGGTTACGCTCATAAAATCCCTGACGCATGCGTGTCTGCTGGTTAATAACGGTATCCGCGTGATTCAGGATGTCAGCAAATGAGGAACGAAGAAGTCGGGAGTGGTCGCTGTAAAGAGGGTTCTGGTTAAATTCGATAATGCGGCTAACGGCGTGGCGGAGGGCTTTCGAAGGGATGGTGCCCCAGTGGGTGCAACCGCCGCCGACATTATGGTAGCGCTCGATGACCGCTACTCTGGCTCCCTGTTTCACCAGACCCATAGCAGCACCTTCGCCGCCGGGGCCGGAACCAATAACTATTGCGTCGTAATCGTAGGAATGTGGCATGGTAAGGCTTACCTGTTCTTATACATAAAAGCAACAGAATCATAACATCATTGCCGGAGTAACCCAATTATCGTTGTGCTTTTTTCCGGCAGTGGAGCACAAACCGCACGTAAACAATCATTCACAAAGCCAGACAAACAGATTAATTTTATTCTCTGGTATAGTGCCATCAGGCCTTTGGAAGGATTCAACTATCGTGATGGGCGTAAGAGCACAACAAAAAGAGAAAACCCGGCGTTCGCTGGTGGAAGCCGCATTCAGTCAACTGAGTGCTGAGCGGAGTTTTGCCAGTTTGAGCCTGCGCGAAGTCGCACGCGAGGCCGGGATTGCGCCAACGTCCTTCTATCGTCATTTCCGTGATGTGGATGAACTGGGCCTGACCATGGTCGACGAGAGCGGTCTGATGCTGCGTCAGCTGATGCGCCAGGCGCGTCAGCGTATCGCCAAAGGGGGCAGCGTGATCCGTACCTCCGTGTCGACATTTATGGAATTTATCGGCAATAACCCCAACGCGTTTCGTCTGCTTCTGCGCGAACGTTCGGGCACATCGGCAGCGTTTCGTGCCGCCGTCGCGCGTGAAATTCAGCACTTCATCGCGGAACTTGCCGACTATCTTGAACTCGAAAACCATATGCCGCGTGCCTTTACTGAAGCACAGGCTGAGGCGATGGTGACGATAGTGTTCAGCGCGGGTGCCGAAGCGCTGGACGTCAGCATTGAACAACGCAAGCAGCTTGAAGAGCGACTGGTATTGCAGCTCAGGATGATCTCCAAAGGCGCGTACTACTGGTATCGCCGTGAGCAAGAGAAACTGGCACATCAAACCGAAGAGTGAAGGTGAGTAATGAAACAGTCAGGTCAGGATAAAGGGACGCTGTTGCTGGCATTGATCGCTGGCTTATCCATTAATGGTACGTTTGCCGCTATTTTTAGCTCAATCGTTCCATTTTCGATTTTCCCGCTTATAGCGCTGGTGCTGACGGTTTACTGCCTGCATCAACGTTACCTGAACCGCACCATGCCGGTGGGGTTACCGGGGCTGGCCGCTGCCTGCTTTATTCTGGGCGTATTGCTGTATAGCACCGTGGTTCGCGCGGAGTATCCGGATATCGGCTCTAACTTCTTCCCTGCGGTACTGTCTGTGGCGCTGGTGTTCTGGATTGGCTCGCGCATGCGTAGCCGCAAGAGCCAGTTACCGGAGTAGAGAATTTTGTAGGGCAGGTAAGCGAAGCTCCACCTGCCAAAAATGCCGGATATTTACTTAGCCGTCAGAAGTACGCCGCACTCCATATGGTGCGTATACGGGAACTGATCGAACAGTGCCAGACGTTCAACCTTGTGCGTCTGGCCTAACGTTTCCAGGTTCTTGCACAGGGTCTCCGGATTACAGGAGATGTACAAAATACGCGGGTACGCCTGCACCATCTTCTCGGTTTCGCTGTCCAGGCCACTGCGCGGCGGGTCGACAAAAATCGTCTCACACTGGTAGCTCTTCAGATCGATCCCTTCCAGACGGTTAAACTGGCGTACGCCGTTCATTGCCTGCGTGAATTCTTCTGCGGCCATTCGAATGATCTGCACGTTGTCGATATGGTTGGCGGCAATATTGTACTGCGCGGCGGCAACCGACGGCTTGGCGATTTCCGTTGCGAGGACGCGGTCGAAATTACGCGCCAGCGCCAGCGAGAAGTTGCCGTTACCGCAGTAGAGCTCAAGCAGATCGCCCGTTGACCCTTCCGTCGCCTTCAGCGCCCACTCCAGCATCTGCACGTTCATCGCGGCATTCGGCTGGGTGAAGCTGTTTTCCACCTGACGATAGACCATCTCTTTACCCGCCACAGGCAGGCGCTCGTCGACGTAGTCCTGATCCAGCATGATTTTGGTTTTTGTCGCCCGGCCAATCAGGTGAACGTTGATGTTCTGCGCCCGTAGCGCATCGCGCAGCGCTTCTGCCTGCTCGCGCCACTCGTCGTTCAGCGCTTTGTGGTATAGCAGGGAGACAATCGCCTGATTGCTTTGCGTGGTCAGGTAGTCAATCTGGAACAGCTTGTTACGGAGCATCGGATTGTTGCGCACGCCGTCCATTATCAGCGTCATCAGCTGGTTGATAAGCTCACTCGCTGCCGGGAAGCTGTCCACGCGGATACGGGACTTCGTCTGCTGATCGAAAATGATGTGGTACAGGTCGTCACCGTCGTGCCAGATGCGGAATTCGGCGCGCATGCGGTAGTGGCTGACTGGAGAGCGGAACACCTCGGGAACGGGCGCGTTGAAAGGCGTCATCATACTTTGCAGGCGGACAACTTTTTCTGCCAGCTGCGCGTCGTACTGTTCTGTCGGGAGGTGTTCTGGGGTCATGATGCGTCCTGAGTGATAAAGAATTACGCGGCGATTGTAGGCATTGTTCAGGGGATGTCCAGATTTAATGGGCAATAGCTGTCTGGACATCCATACGTGTCTAATTGTAGCATTCTGTTTCCGGTCTCCTGAGAGTGAAAAGGGAATCCAGTGTAAATCTGGAGCTGACGCGCAGCGGTAAAGACTGGCGGGATGAGCGTTGTAGACACTGTGAAAATGGGAAGTCTTCATCCTTATATAGCCACCTAGCCCGAAGACCTGCCGGGATCACGTCGCATTTGGTTTCATCATCGCGTGCTATCGATGAGGCCTGCGGCATCCTTCTTATATTGTGGATGCTTTAACAATGATTAAAAAAGTATCGCTGTTGACGGCGTTGTCCGTCACGGCATTTTCGGGCTGGGCGCAGGATAGCGCAGACTCGTTGGTGGTGACGGCAAATCGTTTTGAACAACCGGCAAAAACTGTTCTGGCACCGACGTCCGTGGTGACGCGCGAAGATATTGAACGCTGGCAGGCCAGAAGCGTGGTGGAAATCATGTCACGTCTGCCTGGCGTGGATATCGCGCAAAGCGGTGGAATGGGCTCGAACTCTTCGACTTTTATTCGCGGAACGGAATCTCGCCATGTGCTGGTGCTGATTGACGGTATTCCTTTGAATAACGCCGGGATCAGCAACGTTCCCGATCTGAGCCAAATCCCGACCTCGCTGATTCAGCGTATTGAGTACATCCGTGGTCCGCGTTCGGCCCTGTATGGCTCCGATGCGATTGGCGGCGTGATCAACATCATCACCGGACGTGACAAGCCGGGTGCGGAAATCTCAGCGGGCGTCGGCTCTAAGGGTTATCAGACTTATGACGGCGCTTTCCAGCAGGTGCTGGATAAAACCAAAATCACCATGGCGGGTAACTACACCTATACCCGTGGTTTTGATATTGATGCCAAAGATGCTCCGCGCCAGCCGGACCGCGATGGCTTTATGAGTAAATCGCTGTACGGCTCCGTGGAACAGCAGATCACCGACAGCGTGAGCGGCTTCTTCCGTGGCTTTGGTTATGACAACCGCACCGCGTACGACGGTTACGATCACTACGACGACAACTTTATGGTGGATGGACGACCTGATACTCGCCAGCTCTATAGCCAGAACTGGGATACCGGTCTGCGTTACAACCAGGGGATTTTCCAGTCACAGCTGGTCGCGGGTTACGGTCGCAGTAAAGATCAGAACTATGATCCGAAGAAAGGGCGTTACGCTGATTCCGCCACCATGGATGACGTGAAGCAGTACACCACCCAATGGCTCAACACCGTGGAAGTCGGTCACGGCAACATTGGCGCAGGTCTGGACTGGCAAAAGCAGAAGACGCAGGCCGGAACGGGCTACCTCGATAAAGGTTACGAGCAACGCAATACCGGCGTGTTTGTTTCGGCAATGCAGCAGTTCAGCAGCGTGACGCTGGAAGCGGCGGCGCGTAATGACGACAACTCCAACTTTGGTAACCATGGCACATGGCAAACCAGCGCGGCGTGGGAGTTTGTGGATGGCTATCGCGTGATTGCCTCCTACGGTACCGCATTTAAAGCACCAACCATGAGCCAGATCCACAGCGCTTCTTACGGTAATCCGGACCTCAAACCGGAGGAGAGTAAGCAGTGGGAAGGGGGCTTTGAAGGTCTGACGGGACCGGTCAACTGGCGTATCACCGGCTATCGCAATGACATTGATAATCTTATTAACAGCGATCCGCATACGTATCGTTACTACAACGTCGACGAAGCACGTATTAAAGGTGTGGAAGCGACGGCACAGTTCGATACTGGCCCGGTCGGACATCAGATTTCCTATGATTATGTCGACCCGCGTAATGCCAAAACCAACGAAGTACTGGCCCGCCGTTCTAAGCAGCAGGTTAAGTACCAGCTTGACTGGCAGGTATGGGATCTCGACTGGAACCTTGCCTACCGTTATCTGGGCACCCGCTATGATGTCGCGATTGATCCTGACACCTATTCGTCAGAACGCGTGAAAATGGGCGGTGTAAGCCTGTGGGATGTCGCAGTTTCGTATCCTGTCACCTCACACCTTACAGTTCGTGGTAAAATAGCCAACCTGTTCGATAAAGATTACGAGACAGTTTATGGCTACCAAACTGCAGGACGGGAATACACCTTGTCTGGCAGCTACACCTTCTAATCCGCGTCCCACCGTGCTGGTGTTTGATTCCGGCGTCGGTGGGCTTTCGGTCTATGATGAGATTCGGCATCTCCTGCCGGATCTCCATTACATCTACGCCTTCGATAACGTCGCTTTCCCGTATGGGGAAAAGAGCGAAGATTTTATTGTTGAGCGTGTAGTTGAAATCGTCACTGCGGTACAAAAACGCTATCCCCTTGCGCTGGCCGTCATCGCCTGTAATACGGCGAGCACCGTTTCTCTTCCCGCCCTGCGTGAAAAATTCCAGTTCCCGGTTGTGGGCGTCGTCCCTGCAATAAAGCCTGCCGCGCGTCTGACGGCGAACGGCATAGTGGGTTTGCTGGCAACGCGAGGCACGGTAAAGCGTCCTTATACCCGCGAGCTGATCGACCGTTTTGCTAACGAATGTCAGATTGCGATGCTGGGCTCGGCCGAGCTGGTGGAGATGGCCGAAGCGAAGCTGCATGGAAAGGCGGTATCACTCGACGAGCTGCGTCGTATTCTTCGTCCGTGGCTGCGGATGCCCGAACCTCCGGATACCGTTGTGCTGGGCTGTACCCACTTCCCGCTATTACAGGAAGAGTTATTGGAGGTGTTACCGGAGGGGACGCGCCTGGTGGATTCGGGTGCGGCTATCGCTCGTCGTACTGCCTGGCTGCTGGAACACGAAGCGCCGGATGCGAAATCTACCGATGCGAATATCGCGTTTTGTATGGCTATCACGAAAGAGACTGAGCAACTTTTACCCGTTTTACGCCGTTATGGCTTTGAAACGCTCGAAAAACTGGCGCTATAGCACGGTTTTGAGCAAAAAAGAGACGGTTGAAAGTTTTTTTTAAAAGAGGGGTTGTCAACGTCTGAGAACTCCCTATAATGCGCCTCCACTGACACGGAACAACGGCTTACAGGCCGCCGGGTTAGCGGGGTTCAGAGATGAACGCCAGCAGAGAAAAGCGAAAATAATCACTTGACTCTGAACGAGGAAAACGTAATATACGGGACCTCGCAACGGTGAGCGAAAGCCGCGTTGCACTGCTCTTTAACAATTTATCAGACAATCTGTGTGGGCACTCAAAGTGACATGGATTCTTAACGTCCTCGGACGAAAAAT
>NZ_JAWNEI010000016.1:0-84347 GCF_034107425.1 Enterobacter sp. 148H3
AAGAGCAGTGCAACGCGGCTTTCGCTCACCGTTGCGAGGTGGCGTATATTACGCTTTCCTCTTTCAGAGTCAACCCGTTATTTCAGGATTTTTTCTCTTCAACCGACCGGGCTGTTTGTGAAGTGATTCACATCCGCCGTGTCGATGGAGGCGCATTATAGGGAGTTCCCGAACGACCGCAACCGAAAAGTTGCAAAAAAATGACTGACTGCTGCATTCCCCAGCAAAACCCCGCCTTATACCCTTTTATGCACAAAGTTATCCACAATCATGCACGGTTCCCGACGCGATCCCACGAATTGAGCGAGAAGATCAACTATACTAGCGGCAAATATTCTCCTCTGTTCAGGCCCACCCTCATGACCACACAACGCCTCACCCGCGACTGGCGTCTCCCTACAGCAGGGGTGATGCTGCTGGCACTTCTCTTTGCGGGTTTTACCCTGCATGCGCACTGGAACGCCTTTATCCAGTGGTGTCTCGCCACGCAAATTACGCTGCACCGCTATCTGGTGATGTATCTGCTGCAGCTTAATAACCACCAGTACAGCGGCGGATTATGGCTGTTAACGGGGGCTTTCCTTTATGGTGTCCTTCACGCCATCGGACCCGGGCACGGAAAGTTCATCGTGACGACCTATCTGACCACCAATAAGGAAAGCGAGCTGGCCGCCCGGGTCGTCCCCTTCCTGGGCAGCCTGATGCAGGGCGTCAGCGCCATTCTGTTTGTCTTTATTCTGGCGGTAGGATTTAACCTCGCCTCAGGGGATATTAGTACCAGCCGCTGGTATGTGGAGAAGATCAGCGCAGTGCTTATTGGCGCATTCGGCGCATTTGTCATTTACCAGGCGCTGAAAAGTCTGCGTCCGCGCAGAATGTCTGTCTCTGCCATTAAGCCACTTCATCAGCACGACGAACACTGTGGCTGCGGCCATCACGGCGTAGGTACAGACCTGACGCAGGGCGACTGGAAAACCCGTCTGGGCGTGATTCTGGCGATTGGCGCACGCCCGTGCAGCGGGGCGATCATGATTCTGATGTTTTCGAACGCGCTGGGCATTGTCACCTGGGGGGTGGCCGCAGTCATGACCATGTCTCTGGGAACCGCCCTCTCTATTGTGGGGCTGTCCCTTGCTGTAAGGTACGCCCGCGAACGCACGGTGACCTGGTTCGGAGAAAGCGCCTCATTAAGATGGCTGGTACCGGCAGTCAAAATAGCCGGAGGGATAGTCCTGATCCTGTTCGCGACACTGCTGTTCCTGACGGTGATCCCCATCAGTGCCAATGGCGACTACATCGCTGCCGGATGCTAATAAAAGAAAACCCGCCGTTGGCGGGTTTATTTATTACTCGTTGATGCGTGGATGCTGATCCACCAGTCGGGAGCGTTTTTTCTGCAGCTCTTCAATCTCGGCGTCAATATCCTCAATCTTCTGCTCTACATTATCGTAGTGCTCACGCAGGATCTCTTTCGCTTCCTGGATATCCGATGCCGCAGGCGTTGCGCCTTTCAGAGGACGATTTGCCGTCTCCTTCATGGTAATACCGGTAATCAAACCAATCACCGCGATCACCATCAGGTAATAAGCAGGCATCATCAGGTTCTGTGTGCTCTCCACCAGCGAGGCGGCAAGCGTTGGGGTCAGACCGGCAATCAGCACCGAGATGTTAAAGGCTGCGGCCAGCGCGCTGTAGCGAATGTGGGTCGGGAACATTGCGGGCAGCGTTGAGGCCATCACCCCGATAAAGCAGTTAAGGATCACCGCCAGCATCAGCAGACCGGCAAAAATCAGCCCCAGCACATCACTGTTAATAAGAATAAATGCCGGGATTGCCAGAGCAAACAGCGCAACGCTTCCCAGAATAATGAACGGTCGACGACCAAAACGGTCACTCAACAGGCCCATAATCGGCTGCACAAACAGCATACCCACCATGATGGCGATAATAATCAGCACACCGTGATCTTCCGAATAGTGCAGGTTATGCGACAGATAGCTCGGCATGTAGGTCAACAGCATGTAGTAGGTCACGTTGGTCGAAATCACCAGACCAATACAGGTCAGCAGGCTGCGCCAGTGCTTAGTGGCAATCTCTTTGAACGATACCTTAGGACCATCCTGCAGCCCTTCGCGGTCACCCTGCTCCAGTTTATCGACGTGCTGCTGGAAGGCAGGCGTCTCTTCCAGCGCATGACGCAGGTAGAGGCCAATAATCCCCAGCGGCAATGCCAGGAAGAACGGAATACGCCAGCCCCAGTCGAGGAAGTTATCTTCACCCACCACGGTTGAAATCAGCACCACGACGCCCGCACCCAGGACAAACCCGGCAATCGAGCCGAAGTCCAGCCAGCTTCCCATAAAACCGCGCTTACGGTCCGGGGAATACTCGGCAACGAAGATCGAGGCACCGGTATATTCACCGCCTACGGAGAAGCCCTGGGCCATCTTACAAATCAGCAGGAGAATGGGTGCCCAAATGCCGATGGTGGCGTAAGAGGGTATAAGGCCGATACAGAATGTACTGATCGACATAATAACGATGGTGATAGCAAGGATCTTCTGGCGACCATATTTATCGCCGAGCATACCGAAGAACAGACCACCCAGCGGGCGAATCAGGAAGGGAACGGAGAACGTACCCAGTGCGGCAATCATCTGCAGGCTGGGATCGGCCCCGGGGAAAAACACTTTACCTAACGCATAGGCCACAAAACCGTAGACACCAAAATCGAACCATTCCATCGCATTACCGAGCGAGGCTGCGGTAATCGCTTTACGCAGCTTTGCGTCATCAATAATGGTGACGTCGCGAAGCGTGATGGGTTTAATCTTTTTCCTTCTCAGCATAGCTATCCTCGTTGACTCGGCCCTGTCTGTTTCACAGTCCAGTATGCGTTCTGTGAACCATGGGATCCGCTCCATGCGAATCGCCTTATTCAAGCGTAGCAGGTTTACTTACATTGACGTTTTACATCGATACAACCGAACCTGTTGACGCCTGCCTGGGCAGTTAATGACCTTTTTACCCTACCAGCGTTTATATTTGTGATCAACTTCACATATATTTTTGCGTCTGGTCAACTCAGTCCAATTTTTGTCAAGGAATGCCAATAAGCACTTCCTTACCCTCCCCAAAAGAACATCCTCACGCGCGTTTTTATTTCTTTCGTAACAGAAAAACAAACCACGTTAATTCACATCAACTTTACATAAATTTTCATCAACAGGATCCGGCCTCAAGCTTTACATTGAATATGTGACAAAGATAACTAAAACGATGTTTTATTTTCATTGAATCAATATTCCAATGATCGCATGATAAATCCGAATACAACGTTTTATGTGTTTTCAAAAGAGGCTAATCGCGAGCACACATTTAATTATGTTGCTGGGTCATCGAAAAAAGACGGCAAGCAATAAGAGCAATCAATTGAATTTATTGACTAATTTTTAAAACCTATCCCCCGTGCTGCGGGATCCGATGTGAGGTTTGTCTATGAAGATTAAAGCCACGATAGAACGCATTCCTGGCGGTATGATGCTGGTTCCGCTGGTGCTGGGCGCGATCCTGAATACCCTTGCTCCCAATACCGGAGCTTATTTTGGCGGTTTCACTAAAGGCATGATAACGGGCACGGTTCCGATTCTTGCCGTCTGGTTTTTTTGTATCGGCGCGTCCATTAATTTGCGGGCAACGGGTACCGTATTACGGAAATCCGGAACGCTGGTGATAACCAAAATAGCGGTAGCCTGGGCGGCGGCAATGATATGCGCAATGTTCATTCCAGAGAATGGAATTCAGACCGGGTTCTTCGCGGGATTATCGGTCCTGGCAATTGTCTCGGCGATGGACATGACCAACGGCGGATTATACGCCAGCCTGATGAACCAGTACGGAACGAAAGAAGAGTCCGGCGCATTTGTGTTGATGTCTCTGGAATCTGGCCCGCTGATGACGATGCTGATCCTGGGGTCTGCTGGCCTGGCCTCGTTTGAACCCCACCACTTTGTCGGCGCGATCTTGCCCTTCCTGGTCGGTTTCGCCCTTGGCAATCTCGATCGCGATCTGCGTGATTTCTTCAGCAAAGCCACGCCGGTGCTGATCCCTTTCTTCGGTTTCGCACTGGGGAACACCATCAACCTGAAGGTCATTCTCGATACAGGCCTGCTGGGGATTGTGCTGGGTGTCGCCGTGATCGTCATCACCGGCATTCCGCTGATTATTGCTGACCGCGTAATCGGAGGAGGAAACGGCACGGCGGGCGTCGCCGCCTCTTCAGCCGCAGGTGCTGCTGTCGCAAACCCGATGATTATTGCTCAGATTAACCCGGCCTTCGAACCGGTCGCTGCTTCAGCGACAGCACTGGTTGCCGCGAGCGTGATTGTCACCGCGATTCTGGTGCCCATCATCACGGCGCTGTATGCGAAGCGCTACGGGAATATGCATGAGACCCAGCCTGAACCGGAGCCAATAGAAGCGAATCATTAACACACAGCACCAGATCATCCCCTCTCCCCTCGGGGAGAGGATCGGGGTGATAAGGGATTCATCCAAAAATTTCTTCCACCATCCCGTCCACCAGCCGTTTTGCCGAACAGAGCCGCGGCATGCCCAGCGCGACGGTCTGCCAGTTTTGCGTCACTGACCAGCTCACCGGATGTTGATCCGCCTGACACCAGTCCCCCAGCCAGCCCAGCATATCTTTATGATCGATTAAGCCCGGAGAGGCCGGCGTTGTAAGCCACTGGTGATAGAAATGGCGGGTCGTGGGTGACGCATTGATCCCCTGCGCCAGATAGTTAGCCGCCATGCTGCGCAGGTTATCCTTAAGCATTGCCGCCACATCTTCATTCGCGAGGCGGCATGCGTCACCAAATGCCCCCCAGCGTAGCTCTTCCAGGACGATAAAGCAGCGCCCGGCCAGCGACCAGCCATCATAATGTCCGGCCCGCCAGCGGGTAAAAATCTGCTCGCTGTGCTCGCCCGCCTGCACCGTCAGCCCGCGCTGGGTTAGCGCCTTCTCTTTCCAGGCGGCGCGTTGGGTAAAATGAGAAGAGAGTTCAGCGTACTGCTGCATCAGTCCGGGGGACTGCTGGGCGCGCGGGTGCGTCTGCTGGCGCAAAGCAATAAGTTTCTCTGCCATCAGCGTCAGCGCGAGATGACCCGGGTCAAGCATGCCGGCCAGTTTTTCCGCCAGCCCCAGGCGCAGCGCCGCATTTTCATTGAGCATACCCGCCATCGCCCAGGGGCGTAGCCGGGTATGCGTCATGATTTCCTGAGTCAAACGCTCACGAAATTGAAGCTGTTGAGGTCCCAGGTGAGGATGACGCGCCGCGTCCACTCCCTGAACCAGATCGACCATAAATTTTGGATTAATACACTCCAGCGTTCGCCCGGGGCCATCCAGTAGTGGTGTTGTCATGGTTGCTCTGCCGCGAATAGAGTTTGAATATCATCGCGTAACAGTCGGGTATCTTCCTGTATCCACGTCGCAGTAGTAATACTTTGCTTCAACAACTGGCAGAGCGCTCGGGTTGAATGCTCATTCTGTTGACGCACTGCGAGGCTATCACGCAAGCTTTCCTGTAACCCGGTCAGGCACAACGAAAATTCTGCAAAGAACGTTGCCATTCCTGCCGTAACAGAGACATCGACCTGCGCGGACAAAGCTTTACGTATTTGTTCACAAAACTGATCAATATGTTGCTTAAATTTGTCATGTAGCTGCGCAATGTCGATAACATAGCGCGTGCGCGTTTCCACATACTCATCCCAGCCCCAGCCCGGATTATTGAGCCAACGAGAGACCGTTTCACGCATGCTGCTCCCGCCGGAGGGAGGGGCGGCCTGGCTGTCGTCCTGTGCAATCGCATCGTTGAACAGCGCTCGCGTATTGAAGTTAAGCTGGCTTGCCTGAAACGCGGGGAAACTGATCCGCGCCCGAAACCCCGCATGGCTCAGATGCTCTTTAATACGCGTTTCGATGGGGCGCATGGCTTCGTTCAGGGAACGCGCCAGCGTAGATTCAAGCTGGTCGAAGCGTAACGCCAGCTCCCGGCAAATCTTCGTCTGTGCATCGAGCATCACCAGCTCGCAGGAGGAGCGGATTTTACTCAGCACGATCTGCGCCTGCCCTTCATCTTCCAGAACCAGCTGTTTCAGCTCGTGCGCCTCGTCACCGCGAAGGTTCTGCCGATCGATACCTGCCAAATCAAGAATATGCTGAGCGCTGAACACCTCACCAATCGCCTGGCGAAGCGCAGTTTTTTGGGCTCCCATAAAGTCCGTAGTGGCGTTCAGAGCCTCTTCAACCTCATGTTTCACCTCATCGCTCACCACGCTCTGACGCGTCTGCAGAAGCGCCATGTCCTCTTCCAGACGTGCGATGTTCAGTTCCAGCGCCTCAAAGGCAACCGTCAGCCCCTGATAGCGGAAGTCGAGGTACTCCCGGGCATTTTGTGCATAGTTGAGCAGTTTATGCGAAGCAGAACGCAGCGCGTAAAGTGAAGCATTGGCATAGGCGGCGTAAATCAGTTTGCGTATCGGTTGTTCGAATAGCGAATCTTCCCAGAGCAAATCGGCAGAATGACGAATATGGTCGATATCGTCCAGGTCCGCCGTACGCCAGCGACGTCCAAGCGCAGCTTCAGCAAAATCCTGCACCCAGGGTTGCTCCTGATGATCCGGCAGTTGTCCGTGGGTACTCATCTCGTAGCGAGCGCGGTTCGCCAGATAGGCCCACATGGACGAAACGGGGTAGATCTGGCCAGGCGAAATATTGCCTTTCATTAAGGTGCCGGAGATCATCGCCCGGATCTGCTCTTCATCGTCGCTATTGCGATCTTTCTGATCGAATTTATTGACCAGCGCATACAGCGGCACTGATTTTCCCGCTGCGGAAATGGCCTGGCGGACTTCTTCATCAGAAATGGATTTAAGCTGGGTATAATCCATCACGGCCAGCACCGCCGACGCGCGGGACAATTGCTCGCTGAGCATTTTTTGCAGGTGCGGCTGTCCGGCCTCATTCGGCCCGGGCGTATCGAGCAGCGTCAGCTGTCCGAGGTGAGCATCCAGACCCGCAAGATGCACGAACTCCACTTCAATTACCGGGATATGTTCGATAGCCGCATACTCAGAGAACGGAAACTCTACACCTAATGCCTGGGAAAGCCTCACCAGGTCGTTGAGACTTTTCAGACAGTGAAATATCGGCTGCGCGCCCAGGTGATGCTTCTCAAACGCTTCCCCTTTTTCAATGCGCTCCAGCAGCGTATTCATGTCTTTATCAATTTCCAGACGCTGAGCCAGCTTCCCGCGGTCGTAATCGCATAGCTTTTTCTGGAGCAGTTGGATCAATTCATCAATGGGCGAGGCATGCGAGAAATGCAGCACCGGCTCCTTCTGACCCGGCGTGTGGCGAATCAGGGTAGGAAGTGCCGTCATCGGACGATTGCGATTCGGCAACACTTCGGTCCCCACAATCGCATTAATGGTGGTTGATTTCCCCGCCTTCATGGTGCCCACAATAGCCAGGACCATTTCCAGCCGGGTTATTTTTCGTAATTCATTATTCAGCATCGCCTGCTGCGCTTCGACGCCGCGCGCGCTAAAATGCAAAGGTAAAACGTTGTTCTTTTCACCCGTAATAGCAGCCGCAGTGCTCTCCAGCATCGCAGTCGGCATTGATTTCAACGTATCAAGGTTTTGCAGGGCAAGCTGTAGCAAACGCTCAGCTTCCTGGCTTAATTCAAAAATGGTCTGTGTGTGCATGATAAAAGCCTTTCCTTAACGCAAATTTATTACTTTTATTAAGCCACTGGTATTAATTATGTTGTTCAGGCTTATATGATTACGTGTGGAAAACATGTTCGCCGAAATATAACTGATTGATGATAATCAGAAATAATTCACTATCCTTGCATGGCGTGTATAGCTTCCCTCCTGGCCTGACAGCCAAAAGAAAAAAAGCGTAGCCCATTTTTAAGAAACTTCAGGATATATCATCATTATTTCCCCCCTAAAAAGAGAGGTAATACCCCACTGCCATAAGATATGTAGAGCAGCGAAGTCCAGAGATAAATAACAATGTGTCGCTTCACCTTATCCGAAATGAAGGAACGTAGCAATTTGCCGCAATAAAATATTCGATATATTTAGCGTCATTTCTTCCCACCGTGTTAATGAGGTCAGCATCGCTTAACTGACTGACAGGAAGTGTCACTCCCAATACGTTTTTTGCATTTTTTTAATTCACAATGTCACCGACAAACGTGTGGATTTGCGCTATACTTGCCGCCTTTTTCGGCACGCTGCCGTCATTTAGCTGGCACTTTCCAGCGCGTTTACACTTTTTGAGGATACCGATATGTCACTCCCACACTGCCCAAAATGCAATTCTGAATACACCTATGAAGATAATGGCATGTTCATCTGCCCGGAATGCGCTCATGAATGGAATGATGCCGAACCATCAAACGATGCTGATGCACTTGTCGTCAAAGATGCGAACGGCAATCTGCTGGCGGACGGCGACAGCGTAACCGTGATTAAAGATCTGAAAGTGAAAGGCAGCTCTTCCATGCTGAAGATCGGCACCAAAGTGAAGAATATCCGTCTGGTTGAAGGCGATCATAATATCGACTGCAAAATTGACGGCTTCGGTCCGATGAAGCTGAAATCAGAGTTTGTGAAAAAGAACTGATTTACCCGCCCGGTGGCGCTTCGCTTACCGGGCTTTCGGGCACTACACTTAACGGGCTTATCTTACGTGAGGTAAAGATTATGCCGTTAAGTCCCTACATCTCTTTTGCCGGCAACTGCGCTGAGGCCACCGCCTTTTACCAGCAAGCCGTCGGCGCAGAACTTCTCTATAAAATCACCTTCGGCGAAATGCCAAAAAGCGATAACAGCGATGAAGGCTGTCCGTCCGGTATGCAATTTCCGGATTCGGCTATCGCCCACTCCAACGTCCGCATTGCGGGCAGCGATATCATGATGAGCGACGGGATGCCGCCCGGCAGCAACGCGCAGTACGCGGGCTTTACCCTGGTTCTCGACACCCAGGACGTCCATGAAGGCAAACGCTGGTTCGACAACCTCGCCGCGGGCGGGAATATCGACATGGCCTGGCAGGAAACCTTCTGGGCACATGGTTTTGGTAGAGTCACCGATAAGTACGGCGTGCCGTGGATGATTAACGTCGTTAAGCAACAAACGTCGTAGGCAGGACACGCGCAGCGCAGCCAGCAAAAGCGCCCGGTGGCGCTGCGCTTACCGGGCCTACAGTAACTGTCATCGCTTTCACTTCAACTCTTCAAACTCCCGCAACCTGCACTTAACCCAAATGTCACATTGATGCGCCAGCATGAGGCCACATTTATCGTGAGGCCCAGCACATGCAAACCGTCATCCGCGTCGAGAAACTGAGCAAGACCTTTAATCACAACAAGGCTCTGCATGCCGTTGATCTGACCGTCCGGCAGGGCAACATGGTGGCGCTTCTCGGGCCTTCTGGCTCGGGTAAATCTACCCTTCTGCGCCATTTGAGCGGGCTTATCACCGGCGATAAAACGCCGGAAAGCCACGTCGAGCTGCTGGGTAATACCGTCCAGCGCGCCGGGCGTCTGGCGAGCGATATCCGCAAGAGCCGCGCCCAGACGGGCTACATCTTCCAGCAGTTCAACCTGGTAAACCGCCTGACTGTACTGGAGAACGTGCTGATTGGCGCGCTCGGCAGCACCCCGTTCTGGCGCACCTGTCTGCGCTGGTTCTCCCCTTCCCAGAAGCAGGAAGCCTTGCAGGCGCTGACCCGAGTCGGCATGGCGCACTTCGCCCACCAGCGCGTCTCTACCCTGTCCGGCGGGCAACAGCAGCGCGTGGCGATTGCGCGCGCGCTGATGCAGAAAGCGCAAATCATTCTTGCTGACGAACCCATCGCCTCGCTGGACCCGGAGTCCGCCCGCATCGTGATGGAGACCCTGCGCGACATTAACCAGAACGACGGCATCACCGTAGTGGTCACGCTGCATCAGGTTGATTACGCCCTGCGCTACTGCGAGCGCATCGTCGCCCTGCGTCAGGGGCACGTGTTCTTTGATGGCGCGAGCCATCAGTTCGATAACGAACGTTTTGACCATCTCTACCGCAGCATTAACCGCGTCGAAGAGAACGCGCAGGCTGCTTAATTAAACCCGATCCGAGGAAAGTACATGAGCTACAAAGCCGTTGCCGCGCTGGCCTTTACCAGCATGTTCAGCATCAGCACCCTGTTAAGCCCAGCGTATGCGGAAGAGCAGGAAAAATCGCTGAACTTCGGCATTATTTCGACGGAATCACAGCAGAACCTGAAGCCTCAGTGGGAACCGTTCCTGAAAGATATGGAAACCAAGCTGGGGATCAAAGTGAACGCCTTCTTCGCCCCGGACTATGCGGGCATCATCCAGGGGATGCGCTTTAATAAAGTGGACATCGCCTGGTACGGCAACCTCTCCGCCATGGAAGCGGTGGACCGCGCGAACGGCCAGGTCTTTGCCCAGACCGTCGCGGCCGATGGCTCTCCTGGCTACTGGAGCGTGCTGATCGTCAACAAAGACAGCCCGATCAACAACCTCAATGACATGCTCGCCAAACGCAAAGAGCTGACCTTCGGCAACGGCGACCCGAACTCTACCTCCGGCTACCTTGTCCCTGGCTACTACGTCTTCGCCAAAAACAACGCCTCCGCCAGCGACTTCAAGCGCACCGTAAACGCCAGCCATGAAACCAACGCGCTGGCCGTGGCCAACAAGCAGGTGGACGTTGCCACCAACAACACCGAGAACCTCGACAAGCTGAAAACCTCAGCGCCGGACAAGCTTAAAGAGATCAAGGTTATCTGGAAATCGCCGCTGATCCCGGGCGACCCGATCGTGTGGCGTAAAAACCTGTCCGAAAGCACCAAGGACAAGGTGTACGACTTCTTTATGACCTATGGCAAAACGCCGGAAGAGAAAGCGGTTCTCGAACGTCTGGGCTGGGCACCGTTCCGCCCGTCAAGCGACCTGCAGCTGGTTCCGATTCGCCAGCTGGCGCTGTTTAAAGAGATGCAGGGCGTCAAGGACAACAAGGGACTGAAGGACGAGGAAAAGACCAGCAAAGTGGCCGCGATTCAGGCCCAGCTTGAAGACCTCGACCGCCTGACCGCCGCGCTCGGCGCGATGACCAGCGTGAATAAAGCGGTGCAGTAACTTTGTCCCCTCTCCCTTGAGGGAGAGGGAGAACAGATTAAGGAGCCAACATGCAAACCATCACCCTCCCGCCGCCAAAGCGCAGCTGGTTCTCGCTCATAAGCTGGGCCATCCTGCTGGCGGTGCTGGTTATCTCCTGGAAGGGCGCGGAAATGGATCCGCTGCTGCTCTTCAAAGACGCTGGCAACATGGCGACCTTCGCCGCCGACTTCTTCCCGCCGGACTTCAGCCAGTGGCAGGATTACCTCAGCGAAATGGCGGTCACCCTGCAAATCGCCGTCTGGGGCACCGCGCTGGCCGTTATTCTCTCCGTTCCGTTTGGCCTGATGAGCGCCGAAAACATCGTGCCATGGTGGGTATACCAGCCCATGCGCCGCCTGATGGACGCCTGCCGCGCCATCAACGAAATGGTCTTTGCGATGCTGTTCGTGGTCGCCGTCGGCCTGGGTCCGTTCGCGGGCGTCATGGCGCTGTTCATCCACACCACCGGCGTGCTCTCCAAGCTGCTCTCCGAGGCGGTCGAAGCCATTGAACCCGGTCCGGTGGAAGGCATCCGCGCCACGGGTGCCAATAAAATCGAAGAGATCCTCTACGGCGTTCTGCCTCAGGTGATGCCGCTGCTGATCTCCTACTCCCTGTACCGCTTTGAGTCCAACGTCCGCTCCGCCACCGTGGTCGGCATGGTCGGCGCAGGCGGGATTGGCGTCACCCTGTGGGAAGCGATTCGCGGTTTCCAGTTCCAGCAAACCTGCGCCCTGATGGTGCTCATCATCGTCACCGTCAGCCTGCTGGATTTCCTCTCTCAACG
Organism: Enterobacter sp. 148H3; assembly: GCF_034107425.1. Lineage (NCBI taxonomy): Bacteria > Pseudomonadati > Pseudomonadota > Gammaproteobacteria > Enterobacterales > Enterobacteriaceae > Enterobacter > Enterobacter sp. 148H3. The sequence goes on from NZ_JAWNEI010000016.1 coordinate 12,040, forward strand.
TTTGCGCAAGCACTTCATCTGAGAAGCGAGGCTTTGTTTTCTATGCACTTATCCAGACATCCGACCAGTTACCCCACCCGATGGCAAGAGATCGCGGCAAAGCTCGAAGTGGAGCTGCGCACGCACTACCGCTGCGGGGACTACCTCCCTGCCGAGCAGCAGCTTGCTGACCGCTATGAAGTGAACCGCCACACCCTGCGTCGCGCCATTGACCAGCTGGTCGAGCGCGGCTGGGTGCAGCGCCGTCAGGGCGTGGGCGTGCTGGTGCTGATGCGCCCGTTCGACTACCCGCTGAACGCCCAGGCGCGCTTTAGCCAGAACCTGCTGGATCAGGGCAGCCATCCGACCAGCGAAAAGCTGCTCTCGGTGCTGCGTCCGGCCTCCAGCCACGTGGCGGACGCGCTGGGCATTCAGGAGGGCGACAACGTCATCCACCTGCGCACGCTGCGCCGCGTCAACGGCGTGGCGGTGTGCCAGATCGACCACTACTTCGCGGACCTCACCCTCTGGCCGGTGCTGCAGAATTTCTCCAGCGGATCGCTGCATGATTTTCTCCAGAATGCGACAGGCATTGCGCTGAAACGCACCCAGACGCGCATCAGCGCCCGCCGCGCGCAGGCGAAAGAGAGCAAAGTACTCGAAATTCCCAATATGGCCCCGCTGCTCTGCGTGCGCACCCTCAACCACCGTGACGGCGAGATCGACGCGACGGAATACTCCGTCAGCCTGACCCGCGCCGACATGATCGAATTCACCATGGAGCACTGAATGCACTTCGACACCGCCACCCGACAGCGCTGGATGCGCGTGCTGGCCCACAGCCAGCCTGCTGCGCTCTCTGCCCGCATGATCGCCCTTGCCCTGGCCCCCGGGTACGACCTCCTCCGCGCGCCGGAGATCGGCCTCGTTCAGATCCAGGCGCGCATGGGCGGCACCGGCGAGCGCTTCTTCGCCGGAGATGCCACCCTCACCCGCGCAGCGATCCGCCTGCACAGCGGCACGCTGGGCTACGGCTACGTGCTGGGGCGTGATAAAGCGCACGCCGAGCGCTGCGCGGTCATCGACGCGCTTTTACAGGAACAACCGCATTTCCAGACGCTGATGGAAACCCTTATTTCCCCGCTGGAGGCCGACCGCGCCGCACGTATTGCCGCGCGTCAGGCCGAAGTGAATACCAGCCGGGTCGACTTCTTTACGCTCGTTCGCGGAGACAACGCATGACGCTTCAACCCGCTTTTACCCTGGCCGTCCAGGATGCCCAACACAGTTTTCGTCGCCTGCTGAAAGCCATGAGCGAGCCGGGCGTGATTGTCTCGCTGCACCAGCTCTCTCAGGGCTGGCTGCCGCTGAACCTGGCGACCACCAGCGTGCTGCTGACCCTGGCCGACAACGATACCCCGGTATGGCTTTCGGGCGCCCTGTCTAACGATATCGCCAGCCAGAACCTGCGTTTTCACACCGGCGCCCCGCTGGTTGAACAGCCGCAGCAGGCAATCTTTGCCGTGGCCGACGAACAAATCAGCCATGAACAGCTGAATGCCCTGAGCGAAGGCTCCGCCGTCGCCCCGGAAACCAGCGCCACGCTGATTTTGCAGGTCTCCAGCCTGAGCGGCGGCCGCATGCTGCGCCTGACCGGCGCAGGCATCGCCGATGAGCGCATGGTTGCGCCGCAGCTGCCGGAGTGCATCATTCACGAGCTGACCGAGCGCCCGCACCCGTTCCCGCTGGGCATTGACCTGATCCTGACCTGCGGCGAGCGCCTGCTGGCCATCCCGCGGACCACCCACGTGGAGGTGTGCTGATGTACGTTGCCGTCAAAGGGGGCGAGAAGGCTATCGCCGCCGCCCATGCGCTGCAGGCGCACAGACGACGGGGCGATGAACAGCTCCCTGAGCTGAGCGTGGCCCAAATCGAGCAGCAGCTAAACCTTGCCGTCGACCGGGTGATGACCGAAGGCGGCATCGCCGACCGCGAGCTGGCGGCGCTGGCCCTGAAGCAGGCCAGCGGCGATAACGTGGAAGCGATCTTCCTGCTGCGCGCTTACCGCACTACGCTTGCCAAACTGGCGGTGAGCGAGCCGGTCAACACCGCGGAGATGCGCCTGGAGCGCCGCATTTCTGCCGTTTATAAAGACATCCCCGGCGGCCAGCTGCTTGGCCCTACCTGTGACTACACCCATCGCCTGCTCGATTTTACCCTGCTGGCGAACGGCGAGATGCCGCCGCTCAGCTCCTCTGACGCAGAACAGGAACCGTCTCCGCACGTCTTCAGCCTGCTGGCAAAACAGGGCCTGGCGAAGGCGGAAGAAGATTCTGGCGCGCAGCCGGATGACATCACCCGCACGCCGCCGGTTTACCCGTGCTCGCGCTCGTCTCGCCTGCAGCAGCTGATGCGCGGCGACGAAGGCTATCTGCTGGCGCTAGCCTACTCCACCCAGCGCGGCTACGGGCGCAACCACCCGTTTGCCGCCGAAATTCGCAGCGGCTACATCGACCTTGAAATCGTGCCGGAAGAGCTGGGTTTTGCTGTGAACGTCGGCGAACTGCTGATGACCGAATGCGAAATGGTGAACGGTTTTGTCGCGCCTGAAAATGAAGACCCGCACTTTACCCGCGGCTACGGGCTGGTGTTCGGCCTCGGCGAGCGCAAGGCCATGGCCATGGCGCTGGTCGATCGCGCCCTGCAGGCACCCGACTACGGCGAGCACGTTGCAGGCCCGGCGCAGGACGAAGAGTTTGTGCTGGCCCACGCGGATAACGTCGAAGCTGCGGGCTTCGTCTCGCACCTCAAGCTGCCGCACTACGTCGATTTCCAGGCCGAACTGGAACTGCTGAAACGCCTGCAACGGGAGCGCAAACATGGCTAACTTAAGCGGCTACAACTTTGCCTATCTGGATGAGCAAACCAAACGCATGATCCGCCGAGCGATACTTAAAGCGGTGGCGATTCCGGGCTATCAGGTGCCCTTCGGCGGCCGCGAAATGCCGATGCCCTACGGCTGGGGCACAGGCGGTATTCAGATTACCGCCAGCGTGATCGGCGAGGCGGACGTGCTGAAGGTCATCGACCAGGGCGCCGACGACACCACCAACGCCGTGTCGATCCGCAGCTTCTTTCAGCGGGTAACGGGCGTCGCGACCACGGAAAAAACCGAAGACGCGACGCTGATCCAGACCCGCCACCGCATTCCCGAAACCCCGCTCGCTGAAGATCAGATTCTGATTTTCCAGGTGCCGATTCCGGAGCCGCTGCGCTTTATCGAGCCGCGCGAAACCGAAACCCGCACCATGCACGCCCTGGAAGAGTACGGCGTGATGCAGGTGAAGCTGTATGAGGATATCGCCCGCTTCGGCCATATCGCCACCACCTATGCGTACCCGGTGAAGGTCAACGGGCGCTACGTCATGGACCCGTCGCCGATCCCGAAGTTCGATAACCCGAAGATGGACATGATGCCCGCCCTGCAGCTGTTCGGCGCCGGGCGCGAAAAGCGCATCTACGCCGTCCCGCCGTACACGCGTGTCGAAAGCCTGGATTTCGACGATCACCCGTTTACGGTTCAGGAATGGGACGAGCCGTGCGCCATCTGCGGATCCAAACACAGCTATCTGGATGAAGTGGTGCTGGATGACACGGGCAAACGGATGTTTGTCTGCTCCGACACCGATTTTTGCCGCCAACAGAGCGAGGCGAACGGCCAATGAAACCGCTGCTTTCGGTTAATAACCTGACCCACCTGTATGCGCCGGGCAAAGGCTTTAGCGACGTGTCGTTCGAGCTGTGGCCGGGTGAGGTGCTGGGGATCGTCGGCGAGTCCGGCTCCGGCAAAACCACCCTGCTGAAGTCCATCTCCGCGCGCCTTACGCCGCAACACGGCGAGATACTCTATCAGGGACACTCCCTCTATGGCATGAGCGAGACCGAGCGCCGCCGCCTGCTGCGCACCGAGTGGGGCGTGGTGCATCAGCACCCGATGGACGGCCTGCGCCGTCAGGTCTCTGCGGGGGGCAATATTGGCGAACGCCTGATGGCCACCGGCGCGCGCCACTACGGCAATATCCGCGCCACCGCCCAGCACTGGCTTGAAGAGGTGGAAATCCCCGCCTCGCGCATCGACGACCTGCCGACGACCTTCTCCGGTGGGATGCAGCAGCGCCTGCAGATCGCCCGCAACCTGGTAACCCATCCGAAGCTGGTGTTTATGGATGAACCCACCGGCGGGCTGGACGTCTCGGTGCAGGCGCGCCTGCTCGACCTGCTGCGCGGCCTGGTGGTGGAACTGAACCTTGCGGTGGTGATTGTCACCCACGATTTAGGTGTTGCGCGCCTGCTGGCGGACCGTCTGCTGGTGATGAAGCAGGGTCAGGTGGTGGAAAGTGGGTTAACTGACCGCGTGCTCGACGATCCCCACCATCCCTATACCCAGCTGCTGGTGTCGTCCGTGTTGCAGAACTAAGAGGCCAACATGATCCACGTACAAAACGTAAGTAAGACCTTTGTGCTCCACCAGCAAAACGGCGTGCGCCTGTCGGTGCTGCAAAATGCCTCTCTGGAGGTTAATCGCGGCGAATGCATGGTGCTGCACGGCCACTCCGGCAGCGGAAAATCGACCCTGCTGCGCTCCCTGTACGCCAACTATCTGCCCGACGAAGGCCATATTCATATTCGCCACGGCGAAGAATGGGTCGACCTGGTTCAGGCCCCCGCGCGTAAGGTGCTGGAGGTGCGCCGCTCAACGATCGGTTGGGTGAGCCAGTTTCTGCGGGTGATCCCGCGGATCTCCGCCCTGGACGTGGTCATGCAGCCGCTGCTGGATCTTGGCGTGCCGCGCGAAACCTGTGCCGCCAAAGCCGCCAGCCTCCTGACGCGCCTCAACGTGCCCGAGCGCCTGTGGCACCTTGCCCCGTCGACCTTTTCCGGCGGCGAGCAGCAGCGCGTCAATATCGCCCGCGGCTTTATTGTCGACTACCCGATTTTACTTCTGGATGAACCCACCGCCTCGCTCGACGCTAAAAACAGCGCGGCCGTGGTGGAACTGATCGAGCAGGCCAAAGCGCGCGGGGCGGCGATCGTCGGGATCTTCCACGATGAGAGCGTTCGCACCCGCGTCGCGGACAGACTGCACCCGATGGGGACAAACGTATGATTATCAATAACGTCAAGCTGGTGCTGGATAATGAGGTGGTTGACGGCTCGATTGAGATCCAGGACGGAACAATCCGCGCGTTTGCTGAAACCCAGAGCCGCTCGCCCGAGGCGATGGACGGTGAAGGCGGCTGGCTGCTGCCGGGGCTGATTGAACTGCATACCGATAATCTGGATAAATTCTTCACCCCGCGCCCGAAGGTCGACTGGCCCGCTCATTCTGCGATGAGCAGCCACGACGCGCTGATGGTCGCCAGCGGCATCACCACCGTACTGGACGCGGTGGCGATTGGCGACGTGCGCGACGGCGGGGACCGTCTGGAGAACCTGGAGAAGATGATCAACGTCGTGGAAGAGACGCAAAAGCGGGGCCTCAACCGCGCCGAGCACCGCCTGCACCTGCGCTGCGAGCTGCCGCACCACACCACCCTGCCGCTGTTTGAAAAGCTGGTCGGCCGCGAGCCGGTGTCGCTGGTCTCCCTGATGGACCACTCGCCGGGGCAGCGTCAGTTCGCCAACATTGAAAAGTATCGTGAATACTATCAGGGCAAATATTCTCTCAGCGACGCGGAGATGGCGCGTTACGAAGAAGAGCAGCTGGCGCTTGCGGCACGGTGGTCGCAGCCTAACCGTGTCCGAATTGCGGCGATGTGCCGGGACCGCAATATCGCGCTGGCCAGCCATGACGATGCCACGCACGATCATGTCCTTGAATCCCACCAGCTTGGCAGCGTGATCGCCGAATTCCCCACCACGTTCGAGGCGGCTGAAGCCTCCCGCAGGCACGGCATGAACGTCCTGATGGGCGCACCGAATATCGTGCGCGGCGGCTCGCACTCCGGCAACGTCGCGGCAAGCAGGCTCGCGTCCCTCGGCCTGCTGGATATCCTCTCGTCCGACTACTACCCCGCCAGCCTGCTCGACGCGGCGTTCCGGGTGGCCGAAGACGAGGGCAACCGCTTTACGCTGCCGCAGGCGATTCGCCTGGTGACGAAAAACCCGGCCTCGGCGCTTAATCTGCATGATCGCGGCGAGATAGCTGAAGGCAAGCGGGCGGATCTGGTCCTGGCCCACCGCAGGGGCGAGCACATCCATATCGGCCACGTCTGGCGTCAGGGAAAGAGGGTGTTCTGATGGGAAAACTTATCTGGCTAATGGGGCCGTCCGGCTCCGGTAAGGACAGCCTGCTGTCCGCCTTACGGCAGCAGGAGCATCCGCAGCTGCTGGTGGCGCACCGGTACATTACCCGCGCGGCCAATGCGGGGAGTGAAAACCATATTGCCCTGAGCGAGCAGGAGTTTTTCACCCGCGCCGGGCAAAATCTGCTGGCGCTGAGCTGGCACGCCAATGGCTATTACTACGGAATCGGCATCGAGACCGATCTGTGGCTGCATGCGGGGTTCGACGTGCTGGTCAACGGCTCGCGGGCGCATCTTTCGCAAGCGCGCGCCCGCTATGGGGCAGCCCTGCTGCCGGTCTGCCTGCAGGTTTCACCGGAGGTTCTGCGCAGCCGGTTGCAGAGACGGGGTCGTGAATCCGCCCGCGAGATCGACCAGCGGCTGGAGCGTGCGGCGCGCTACACCCCGTCCGACTGCCATATCCTTAATAACGACGGAAGTTTGCTACAGTCAGTCGATACCTTTTTATCGCTTATCCGTCAGAAGGAGAAACAGCATGCCTGACTGCAGGCTTCGTCCCGCCACCGCCGACGATACGCAAATCGTCTATGCGTTAATCTGCGAATTGAAACAGGCCGAATTCGATCGCCAGGCGTTTCACGCGGGCTATCTTGCCAATCTGCAGGATCACAACATGCGCTACCAGCTTGCCGAACTGGACGGGCAGGTCATCGGCATGATCGGCCTGCACCTGCAGTTTCACCTCCATCACGCGCGCTGGATCGGCGAGATCCAGGAGCTGGTGGTGATGCCGCAGGCGCGCGGGCTAAAAGTGGGCAGCCATCTGCTCGCCTGGGCAGAGGACGTCGCGAGACAGGCCGGCGCTGAGCTGACCGAGCTCTCCACCAGCGTGAAGCGCACCGATGCCCATCGTTTTTACGTCCGTGAAGGATATACGCAGAGCCATTTTCGATTCACTAAACCGCTGTAGAGGTGTGTTATGAGTCTGACGATCGCGTTAACAGGAACCGGAAGCGCGCAACTCGTGCCGGTCTTTGGCTGCGACTGCGCGGCGTGTCGCCGGGCGCGTCTGCAGGAGACCTATCGCCGTCGCCCCTGTAGCGCGGTGGTCAAATTCAACGATGCGGTGACCCTGCTGGACGCGGGTATTCCGCACCTGATGGACGACTGGCCCGCAGGCAGCTTTCAGCAGTTTTTGCTGACCCATTATCATATGGATCACGTTCAGGGGCTGTTCCCCCTGCGCTGGGGCGTGGGCGCGACGATCCCCGTTTACGGTCCGCCGGATGAAGCGGGCTGTGACGACCTGTTTAAACATCCGGGGATTCTGGATTTCAGCCATACGGTCGAACCGTTTGTGATGTTTGAACTTCAGGGAATGCGGGTTACGCCGCTGCCGCTCAACCATTCGAAACTGACCTTCGGGTATTTGCTGGAGTCGGCCCACAGCCGCGTAGCCTGGCTTTCCGATACCGCCGGGCTGCCGGAAAAAACGGTGAAGTTCCTGCTCAACAATCAGCCGCAGGCGATGATTATCGACTGCAGCCATGCACCGCGCGACGAAACGCCGCGAAACCATTGCGATTTAAATACCGTAATTGCGCTAAACGAGGTGATTGGCTGTCCGCAGGTGATCCTGACGCACATCAGCCATCAGTTTGACGTGTGGATGATGGATAACCCGCTGCCCGACGGCATTGAAGCAGGGTATGACGGGATGGTGCTGGTCCTGGATTAGTTTTCTCCCTCTCCCGTGGGAGAGGGTTGGGGTGAGGGCAAGAGGCCGCACTTAGCCTCGATCGTAATCGTCTTCCAACCTGCGCTCGTCCTCTTCCAGACGACGTCTGTCGTCATCCAGCTGGCGCTGGCGCTCGTCTAAACGGCGGCGCCTGTCTTCGAGCTGCCGACGACGATCGTCGTACTGTCGACTGTCGATTTGACGGCTGCGGTCATAACGATCGTCGTCGTCATTGCTGCGGCTGCTGCTGGGGTTGTAGGCATCGTTGATCGCCTGCTGAATGTTGCCAATAGCATCATCAACAATGTCGGCATGAGCCAGTTGGCTGGTGAGAGACAGCAGACCAAATAACAGAGCAGTTGAGTAACGTTTCATAAGGCCAGACTCGCAGGTGAACTGGCTTTACGATAATCAACGGCAGGAAACGGGGGTAGCGGAGGAATCTCAAATTCAGTTGTGTCCTGGGACTTCCATCAGTTGATTCGCACGCTGTTTATTTTCTGCAACCAGGACGATGCCATAGCATTTTTGATCCGGCGAATGGCTCCAGATACGATCTTCGGGGATACACCCTCCGTTATAGATAACCTTGCTACCATCATACGGCCAAAATGCGCCCTGCTCGGTATCGAGAACAAATACAGCGATTTGGTCAGACTCGCGGGCAATTTTTTGCCAGAGCATCTTCCCACCCTCATATTGTTCAAAGTCGCTGACAAGCGTCACGCCACACTGTAATACCAGGGCTTCATACAGGCGAGTTGCCAGTCCCTTGTCACGCTCGGCGGGATCAACGCAGATACCTTCTACCTGAATAACACTGGCATCTTCCCAACAGCGCTCGACGGCAATAATATCTTCACCCAAATGCGTTTTACGTTGTAAATCCAGGGCAGCAACAACCCGATGCCGGGGCACTCCATCGAAGGTTTCGATATCCGCTTCAATAATCGCAGCTCTTGGCGTCTGGCTATCAAAAATAACATGTAGCACTCGCCCGGAAAGCTCAAACTCATCAACGAGTTTAAACGACCTGGCAATTGTGCTCGGGCTGTATGTTGTAGGCATCACGATCATTTGTGAGTCCCCCTTTGTGAGTACCGGCATAATTCCTTTTATATCCCAATCTGCTAAATTTTGCGCAGATTAACATCACCGGCGTTAACGATGCTCTTGATGAAATCCTAAACAGGGGCATTTAAAAACATATTTTCCGCAGAGCCTGCGCCAGCTGCGCCCGCGTAAACGGCTTACGCAGTAACGGAACGTCCGGCAGCTGAGGATTATGCGCGGGCCGTAAATCCTGGCCGCTGATCAGCAGCACCGGAAGCTGCGGATAATGATTACGCACATGACTAATCACCTCGGCTCCGCTCAGGCTTCCCGGCAACATCAGGTCGCTGATAAACATGCCAATATCCGGCGACGCCGCCAGCATGCTCAGCGCCTGCTCGCCGTTGTCCGCTTCGAGCGTCAGATAGCCAAGCTGGTGCAGCTGCTCGCACAGGGTCTGACGGACATCCGCCTCATCTTCCAGCACCAGCACCAGCCGCTCGCTATCGACGGAGGCGGTGGCAGATAATGCTTCATCAACTGCAGCAGCGGGCAGCGTCGAGCGCGGGAGGTGTAGCCGGACGGTTGTCCCCTGCCCCGGCGCGCTCTCGATCTCCACACGACCGCCGGACTGGCGGACAAAGCCATAGACCATCGACAGGCCTAGCCCGCTCCCGCTCCCGGTCTGCTTGGTGGTGAAGAACGGTTCAAAGACCCGGGATTTCACCTCCTGCGACATGCCGCTGCCGCGGTCAATGACCTCCAGTGCCACCATATCCTGCCTGCGCCCGTCGCTGCGGGTGACGCGCTGATTCCAGGTGCGAATTTTAATCACCCCGCTTTGCCCTTCCATCGCATCGCGCGCGTTCATCACCAGGTTGATGATGGCATTTTCCAGCTGGCTGACGTCTATCCAGGCGGGCCATGCAGGGGATTGCGCTTCAATCTCCAGGGTCAGGGTAGCAGGCAGGGAGTGGCGCAGCAGTTCCCGGAGGTTCTCCAGCAGCGGCAGCATCTCTACAGCATGCGGGGTCAGGGATTGCTTGCGGGAAAACGCCAGCAGTCGCTGGGTCAGTAAGGCGCCACGCTCGGCCGCCTTTAGCGCCCGGGTAATGCGCGGCACGTCTTTTGATTCAGGGTCGGTGAGCTCAAGACTGCCGATGATCACCGCCAGCAGGTTGTTAAAATCATGCGCCAGCCCGCCCGTCAGTTGTCCGACCGCCTTCATCTTCTGGCTGTGCAGGAGCGCCTCTTCCAGCCCCTGACGCTCAATGCGGTCGATCTCCATCTGCGTTGTTTTTTCTTTCAGCAGACGCGTGGTGTGTTCAAGCGAGGCGGTGTTGCGGGCAAAAACGTTGAACGCGCGCGCCAGCTCGCCAAGCTCATCGCGCCGCTGGAGGGCGGGAACGGAAACATCCTGTTCGCCGTGAGCAAGGCGCGACATCGCCCGGGAAATGGCCGTCAGGTTTGAGGCCAGATTGCGGTAGATATACCAGCAGGCGCACCCGGTGATGATCAGCGCCAGCACGGCGAAGATGCTGATAAACACGCTGATGGATTGTAGCTCGTGATGACTCTGGGCAGTGCGAAGCCGGGAGGCCTGCGCCACCTGCTCGACGTACTGATTAATGTCGCTGTTGAGGATCGCCCCCAGCGCCTTGATGTGGAACATATACCAGCTTATCGCCAGGTCGCTCTCTTCCAGCCGCTTCGAGAGCGGGCCGAGCTTACCTAACTCGGCATTAAAATCAGGCAGAACATCCTTCACGACCGGCTGTGCGGCACTCCGGGGCAGCGTTGCGGCAACTGCGTCCAGTTGCTGAACGGTCGCGCGCGGCGAAGGGGTGTCAATGGCGGCGGCGATCAGCCGGTCCATCTCCATCAGTTGCTGCGCATTCGGTACGTTGCTGTCATAACGGCGGTTGATGTCCTGCAGATGGCGCAGGTAGCTCTGGCTTTGATACAGCGAGCTCAGCAGCGCGTTACGCTCCAGATGGCGTCGCTGTCCGCGCTCCAGCATCTCCGTCACGCTCTGCTGTAATTCATTACTTCTTTGAATAATACGCGCCACCAGGGCCGGCTCCTGCTGTGCCAGCGGTGCCTCCGCAAGCTGCTCCAGGGAGCGGCGCAGCGCCATTTGCGTCTGCTTCAGGCGCTCGGCTTCGCCTTTGTACTCGAGTGCCCCCACCACCTGCGAGAGCCGCACCGCCGCCGTCGCCACGTTGGCGGTATCGCGGGCCAGGTTCATGCTGCCGGTCATATCGTCCAGCGTTTGCTGCTGCACCTGCTCCTGGATTTGGCTGGCGTGACGAAAGCCGAGCACCGCCACGCCGCTCGCCATTAGCGTTACGGCAACCACCAGCAGATTAAAAATCAGCAGGCGACCGCGGGCGCTGGCGAAAAAGGGCGGGCGGCGTGATGGCATGGATTGAGGCTCCTTTGCGGTTTGCTGCCCTCACCCTGCCCCTCTCCCACAGGGAGAGGGAAAAGGAAAATGTGATGGCGATTAGCTATTCATAACTATGACAAATATGAACAGCTTCTGACATTTTGCATTTACGCACCTGTGATGAAGTGCAGAAATCGGTATTCACAGGAGATCCGCCATGAGCAGAACCCCGGTATTAGAGATGCGCAGCATTGCCAAAACGTTTGGCAGTTTCCACGCGCTCAAGGGTGTGGATTTGACGGTTTTTCCCGGTGAGATCCACGCGCTGATGGGCGAAAACGGCGCGGGAAAAAGCACGCTGATGAAAATCCTCGCAGGGGCCTATACTGCCACCAGCGGCGAGATCCTGATCGACGGTCAGCCATTTCACATTAAAGGGCCGAAGGATGCGCTGGCCGCAGGCATCACGCTGATTTATCAGGAGATGCAGCTCGCGCCCAATCTCACCGTAGCCGAAAATATCTTCCTCGGCAGCGAACTGTCGCGCGGCGGGCTGGTCCAGCGCAAGGAGATGGCAGCCCAGGCGCAGGCGGTGATTGACCGCCTCGGCGCGCAGTTCAGCGCCACCGATCTGGTGATGAAGCTGACCATCGCCGAACAGCAGCAGGTGGAAATTGCCCGCGCGCTGCACCGCAACAGCCGCATTCTGGTGATGGATGAACCCACCGCCGCCCTCTCCTCCCGCGAAACCCATCGCCTGTTTGAACTGATTTTGCGCCTCCGCGATGAAGGGATGGCGATCATCTATATCAGCCACCGCATGGCGGAGGTCTATGAACTCTCTGACCGCGTCAGCGTTCTGCGCGACGGGCAGTACGTCGGGAGCCTGACGCGCGACAAGCTGAACGCGTCGGAACTGGTGAAGATGATGGTGGGCCGCCCGCTAAGCGACCTGTTCAACAAGGAGCGTGATATTCCCCTCGGCAGCCCGCGTCTCAACGTCCACCACCTCACCGACGGTAAAAAAGTACAGCCGTGCAGCCTGCAGGTGCGTTCCGGCGAAATCGTCGGGCTGGCGGGACTGGTCGGGGCCGGACGTTCCGAGCTGGCGCAGCTTATCTTCGGCGTGCGTAAAGCCACGGGCGGCATGATTGAGGTCGACGGCGAGCCGGTGGTGATCCATTCGCCGCGCGCGGCCATCGAAAACGGCATCGGTTTTCTCACCGAAAACCGCAAGGAGCAGGGGCTGTTTCTGGAGCTGGCGGCGCAGGAGAACATCACCATGGCGACGCTGGAGCGCGACGCGACCTTCGGTATGTTAAACCGCAAAAAAGCCCAGTCGATTTCCGATGACGCCATCGCCCTGCTCAACATCCGCGTGCCCCATTCGCAGGTGCGCGCGGGCGGGCTGTCCGGCGGAAATCAGCAGAAGCTGCTCATCTCCCGCTGGGTCGCCATCGGCCCACGCATTCTGATTCTGGACGAACCCACGCGCGGCGTGGACGTCGGCGCGAAAAGCGAGATCTACCGCATCATGAACCAAATGGCCCGCAAAGGGGTGGCAATTTTAATGATCTCCAGCGAGCTGCCGGAAGTGGTGGGGATGAGCGACCGGGTGTACGTGATGCGGGAAGGCAGCATTGCGGGTGAACTTCACGGGCGCGACATCTCTCAGGAAAACATCATGACGCTGGCAACCGGCGTAAACGACACTCATCATCAGGCGGTGTAACCATGACACATTCAACCAGTCCGCAGCAGGTGGCGAAATCCGCCTCCGCAAAAAAAATGCTGATGAGCGATCTGATGCAAACGGTCGGTATCCTGCCGATTCTTATCCTGATTGTGGCGGTATTTGGCTTTATCGCCCCCAACTTCTTTACCGAGAGCAACCTGCTCAACATCACCCGTCAGGCGTCGATCAATATCGTGCTGGCGGCGGGAATGACCTTCATTATCCTGACCGGCGGGATTGACCTCTCCGTGGGTTCGATTCTCGGCACCACGGCGGTGGCGGCGATGGTGGTGTCACTGATTCCTGAGTTCGCCATGCTCTCCATTCCCGCCGCGCTGATGCTCGGCATGGTGCTGGGCCTGTTTAACGGCGCGCTGGTGGCCTTTGCCGGGCTGCCCCCCTTCATCGTCACGCTCGGCACCTATACGGCGCTGCGCGGCGCGGCCTATCTGCTGGCCGACGGCACGACGGTCATTAACTCGAATATCAACTTCGAGTGGATCGGCAATAACTATCTCGGCCCGATCCCCTGGCTGGTGGCGATCGCCCTGGCGGTCATTGTGGTGTGCTGGTTCATCCTGCGCCGCACCACGCTCGGCGTTCACATCTACGCCGTGGGCGGCAACATGCAGGCGGCACGCTTAACGGGGATTAAGGTCTGGCTGGTGCTGCTGTTTGTCTACGGCATGAGCGGCCTGCTCTCCGGCCTCGGCGGCGTCATGAGCGCCTCACGCCTCTACAGCGCTAACGGTAACCTCGGCACGGGTTACGAGCTGGATGCAATTGCGGCGGTGATCCTCGGCGGCACCAGCTTCGTCGGCGGGATCGGCACGATCACCGGCACGCTGGTCGGTGCATTGATCATCGCCACCCTCAACAACGGCATGACGCTGATGGGCGTCTCCTATTTCTGGCAGCTGGTGATCAAAGGGGCGGTGATCATCATTGCGGTGCTGATCGACAAATACCGTACCCGACACCATCAAAGTGCATAACAACAATACCCTACGAGTGAGGAAGACAAGATGCGTTTGAAACCCTTAGTAACCGCGCTCTGTGCTGGCGCGCTGCTTGCCGCAACGCCGTTTGCGCAGGCGAAAGATCTGAAGTCCATTGGCGTGACGGTGGGTGACCTGGCCAACCCGTTCTTCGTGCAGATCACCAAAGGTGCCGAGCTGGAAGCGCGCAGGCTGGCGGGGGATAACGTCAAGGTGACGCTGGTCTCCAGCGGTTACGATCTGGGCCAGCAGGTGGCGCAGATCGACAACTTCATCGCCGCGAAGGTGGACATGATCATCCTCAACGCCGCGGATTCCAAAGGGATCGGCCCGGCGGTGAAGCGCGCGAAGGACGCCGGGATCGTGGTCGTGGCGGTTGACGTAGCGGCTGAAGGGGCGGATGCCACCATCACCTCCGATAACACCCAGGCGGGTGAGATGGCCTGTAAGTACATTACCGACCGCCTGAAAGGGAAAGGCAACGTGGTGATCATCAACGGGCCGCCGGTCTCTGCGGTGCAAAACCGCGTGGAAGGGTGCCAGACGGAGTTCAAAAAACATCCGGATATCAAGGTGCTCTCGGATAACCAGAACGCTAAGGGCAGTCGTGAAGGCGGTCTGGAAGTCATGACCTCCCTGCTGGCGGCCAATCCGAAGATCGACGGCGTGTTTGCGATTAACGATCCGACCGCGATCGGCGCCGATCTGGCCGCGAAGCAGGCGCAGCGCAATGAGTTCTTTATTGTCGGCGTGGATGGCAGCCCGGACGGTGAGGAAGCGCTGAAGCGCGAAAACTCCCTGTTTGTCGCGACCCCGGCGCAAGATCCGCAGGTTATGGCGGCAAAAGCGGTGGAGATCGGCTATGACATTCTTCAGGGCAAACCTGCGCCGAAAGAGCCTGTGCTGATCCCGGTGACGATGATCGATAAAAAGAACGTCGGCACGTATAAGGGGTGGACGGTTAAATGATCCTTTTCCCTCTCCCACAGGGAGAGGGAACTGTTTTCAAGGAGTCCCCATGAAACGCTCCGACATCAATGAAATTCTCGGCCACACGCGACAGTTCTTTTCCATGCACGACGTGCATCTCCCGCCTTTTGCCAGCTTTCCGCCAACAAAATGGCAGCAGCTTGACCAGGCCGCGTGGCAGGAAGTGTTCGATCTCAAGCTCGGCTGGGACGTGACGGCGTTCGGCGGCAACAGCTTTGCCGCAGAGGGCCTGACGCTGTTTACCCTGCGCAACGGCTCGCCCAACGGCGTACCTTATGAAAAATGCTATGCCGAAAAAATCATGCACGTTCGAGACGGCCAGGTCACGCCGATGCATTTTCACTGGCGCAAGCGCGAAGACATCATCAACCGGGGCGGCGGTAATCTGATTATTGAGTTATGGAATGCCGGGGCGCATGAAGAGACGGAAAACACCGACGTGACGGTCACCGTCGACGGCTGCCGTCAGACCCACGCTCCCGGCAGCCAGCTGCGCCTGCTGCCCGGGGAAAGCATCTGCCTGACGCCCGGTCTTTACCACAGTTTCTGGGGCGAACGCGGCTTCGGTGACGTGCTGGTCGGGGAAGTGTCCTCGGTCAATGACGATGAACACGACAACCACTTTTTGCAGCCCGTTGCCCGCTATAACAACATAGAAGAAGACGAACCGGCGCTGCTGGTGCTGTGCAACGAGTACAACCTGTTTCGGATATAAGGGGTAAATAATGCCATTAATTTCTCTTGCCGACGGTCTTGCGCACGCCAGACAGCACCGCTACGCGCTGGGCGCGTTTAACGTGCTCGACTCCCACTTCCTGCGCGCGCTGTTCGCCGCCGCAAAGCAGGAACGCTCGCCGTTTATCATCAACATCGCCGAAGTGCATTTTAAGTACGTGTCGCTGGATTCTCTTGTCGAAGCGGTTAAGTTCGAAGCCGCCCGTCACGATATTCCCGTGGTGCTCAACCTCGACCACGGCCTGCATTTTGACGCCGTCGTGCGCGCCCTGCGCTTAGGGTTCAGCTCGGTGATGTTCGACGGTTCTACGCTGAGCTACGAGGAAAACATCCGCCAGACGCGGGAAGTGGTGAAAATGTGCCACGCGGTCGGCGTGTCGGTGGAGGCGGAGCTGGGCGCGGTCGGTGGCGATGAAGGCGGCGCGCTTTACGGACATGCGGATGAAGCCTTCTTCACCGATCCGCAGCTGGCGCGCGAATTTGTTGATTCAACCGGCATCGACGCGCTGGCCGTCGCCATCGGCAACGCGCACGGCAAGTATAAAGGCGAGCCGAAGCTCGATTTCCCGCGCCTGGACGCCATTCGCCAGCAGACGGGGCTGCCGCTGGTTTTACACGGCGGCTCCGGGATTAGCGATGCTGACTTCCGCCGCGCCATTGAGCTGGGCATTCATAAAATCAATTTCTATACCGGGATGTCGCAGGCCGCGCTCGCCGCCGTGGAGCAGCGCATGGCTAACCGCCAGCCGCTGTACGACGAGTTTGCCGAGCTGCTGCTGGGGATAGAAGAGGCGATTACGGATACGGTCGCCGAACAGATGCGCATCTTCGGCAGCGCGGGGCAGGCATAATGGAACGCAAAGGCATCATCGCCGCAGGCAATATGCTGGTGGATCACGTCCACCAGATCGTGCAGTGGCCGGAGCGCGGCTGGCTGGCGGAAATCACCCACAGCGAACGCTCAACCGGCGGCGCGCCGCTCAACGTCCTGCTGACGCTGGCGAAAATGCACGTTGGCCTGCCGCTGCAGGCGGTGGGGCTGATTGGCGAAGATGGCGACGGGGACTACATTCTGGCAATGCTCGACCAGTACCACGTCAACCGCCAGCGCGTTCAGCGCACCACATTTGCGCCAACCTCCATGTCGCAGGTGATGACCGATCCCAGCGGACAGCGCACCTTTTTCCACTCGCCGGGGGCCAACCGCCTGCTGGATCTACCCGCCTTCGATCGCTTAGACGGATCGATGAAGATCTTCCATCTCGGCTATCTCCTGCTGCTCGACAGCCTGGATATGCCCGATGACGAATTTGGCACCCGCAGCGCGCGGCTGCTGGCGCAGATGCGTGACCAGGGGTATGAAACGTCGCTCGATCTGGTTTCCCGCAAGGGCGACCCGCGCTATCAGCCGCTGGTGCTCCCTGCCCTGCGACATCTCGACTATCTGGTAATTAACGAGCTGGAGGCCGGTGAGTTTAGCGGCCTGACAATGCGTGACGAAAACGACGCCCCGCACGTTGCCCATATCGCCGACGCCGCGGCGCAGCTGCTGGCGGCCGGGGTACGCCAGCGGGTGGTGATCCACTGTCCGGAAGGAGCATGGGGAGAAGCACATGGTGAAGAGGGTCGCTGGATCCCGTCATGGATGCTGGAGCAGGAAGAGATTATCGGCAGCGTCGGCGCGGGCGATGCCTTTTGCGCAGGCTTTTTATACGGCTGCCATGAATCGCTGCCGCTAACAGAGAGTATTTATCTGGCACACGCCTGCGCGCGAGCAAGCCTGCTGGCCGCCAATGCGATTGATGGCGCAAAAACGCTGGCCGAGCTGCAGGCGTTTATTCGCGAGAGTGTTTAATTTAACAATAATTGCGATTTTTCATTACAGATCTATGAATTTTACATCTCCGAACTACACTCTCTCCATCTGGCATATTCGGCGTGGGCAGCACTCTGTCCGCACGCTTTTCCGAAATGAGATAGAAAGAGGACAAGGGAAAAATGTTCGCAGCCATCATCATCGGTATTTTCGTTATCAGCGTTATTTATGCGCATTCACGCGGCAAAGAAAAACAGACGCTTTCCCGTCAGCTCTTCGACCATTCGACGTTCATGGCGCCCATCAATATGTTTATGACGGCTTTTTCTTCCCTGCCCGCCAGGCAGCCTTTCTTTGAAACAGAACGTTTTCCTGAATTAAATAAGCTGACGGAAAACTGGCTGATTATTCGCGAAGAGGCGCTGCGTTTGCAGCACCATATTAAGGCGGCGGAAAATAATAACGACGCCGGCTTTAACACCTTTTTTAAACGCGGCTGGAAACGGTTTTACCTGAAATGGTATGCCGATGCCCATCCCTCCGCGCAGTCTTTATGCCCGGTGACGACCCGGCTGGTGAGTGAAATCCCCTCGGTGAAGGCGGCCATGTTTGCCGAGCTTCCGGCGGGTGCAAAGCTTGGCAAGCACCGGGACCCGTACGCGGGCTCGGTTCGTTACCATCTGGGCTTATTCACACCGAATGACGACCGCTGCTTTATTGAAGTCGACGGGCAGCGCCACAGCTGGCGGGATGGTGAAGCCGTTATTTTTGATGAGACCTACGTCCACTGGGCAGAGAATAAATCGGATCAAACGCGCATTATTCTCTTCTGCGATATTGAGCGTCCGATGAAATGGCGCTGGGCGCAGGCGGTTAACCATTGGGTGGGGACCACGCTGATGTCTGCAGCCAGCTCACCGAATGACGAGAATGACAGCACCGGCGGCATAAACCGCATTTTTAAATACGTTCATGCGGGCCGCGAGCGGGGGCAGCGTCTGAAAAAAAGAAACCGTAAGGCCTATTACGCCCTCAAGTATCTGTGCATCATCGCAATTTTTGCCGCCATCATTGTTCCGGCAATAACGTAAGCCTTATGCCGCCTGCTCGGGCCGACTCACGTCGGTGGCAAACACGTAACCCAGCCCGCGGATCGTTTTGATGAGCGCAGGCTGATGCGGGTTAGCCTCTATTTTCCGGCGCAGGCGCATGATCAGCACGTCAATCGTGCGGTCGAACACGTCGGCGCTTTCGCTGTGGGTCAGCTCAAGCAGCCTGTCACGGCTTAGCACACGACGGGAATTTTGCGTGAGCGCCAGCAGCAGGCCGTACTCGCCCTGGGTTAAGGGCACGGGATTACGCTGCGGATCGCTCAGCTCGCAGCGGGTGGTATCAAGCGTCCATCCGTTAAACGCAATGCCCGCGACAGGCGCTGCGGAGGGTTCCGCAGCCAGCACGCCCGTACGGCGCAGTACCGCTTTTACGCGGGCGACCACCACGCGCGGGTTGAACGGTTTGGCAATATAATCGTCGGCCCCCATCTCCAGCCCCACCACCACGTCTGACTCACTCCCCAGCCCGGTTAACATCACAACCGGTAGCGCCGGACGCTGCTTTTGCAGCTGCAGCAGAACCTGCAGTCCATTAATATCAGGCAGCATCATATCCAGCAGCACCAGCGCGATATTCGGCTCCTGTTGCACCTGCCGCAGTGCATCCTGGCCGTTATGGCAGACAAGCACGCTAAAGACGTGCTCGCTCAGCACGTCCTGAAGCAGTTCGCAGACTGCCGTATCGTCATCAACCACCAGAATCGCCGGTTTCATCGTATGCTTCCGTCAGGAGATTATGTTAAGTCTGAACTATTCTGCCGTCGGCTCCAGTCAAAAGGTTTTTTCAGTGACGGAAATTCAACCCATGTCACATCCGCCGCCCTGTCGACACGTCAATTTTGACGATTGACTGTTTTTTGTCAGGGTTTTCACCACGAAGGGACCGTAAAGTCAGGGTATACCCATACGAAAAATATGGCATAGAAGCTGCATAGTGGGTGCGAATGATTCGATTAACTGGAGCAGACTGATGAAAAAAGTCGTCACGGTTTGCCCTTATTGTGCCTCAGGTTGCAAGATCCACCTGGTGGTCGATAACGGCAAAATCGTCCGGGCGGAGGCCGCACAGGGGAAAACCAACCAGGGCACGCTGTGCCTGAAAGGTTACTACGGCTGGGATTTTATTAACGATACCCAAATCCTCACCCCGCGCCTGAAAACCCCTATGATCCGCCGCGAGCGCGGCGGCAAGCTGGAAGCCGTCTCCTGGAACGAGGCGCTGGATTACGTCGCCACGCGCCTGAGCGCCATCAAGGCCAAGTATGGCCCGGATGCCATCCAGACTACCGGCTCTTCCCGCGGGACGGGAAATGAAACCAACTATGTGATGCAAAAATTCGCGCGCGCCGTTATTGGTACTAATAACGTCGACTGCTGCGCTCGCGTCTGACACGGCCCATCGGTTGCAGGTCTGCACCAGTCGGTCGGTAACGGCGCAATGAGTAATGCCATCAACGAGATAGATAATACCGATCTCGTCTTCATCTTTGGTTATAACCCGGCGGATTCTCACCCTATCGTCGCGAACCACGTTATTCGCGCTAAACAGAATGGGGCGAAAATCATCGTCTGCGATCCGCGCAAAATTGAAACCGCGCGCATTGCGGATATGCACATTGCATTGAAAAACGGCTCAAACATCGCGCTGTTGAACGCAATGGGGCACGTCATTATTGAGGAGAACCTGTACGACCAGGCGTTTGTCGCGACCCGTACAGAAGGCTTTGAAGAGTATAAGAAAATAGTCGAGGGCTATACGCCTGAATCCGTCGAAGCGATAACCGGCGTCAGCGCGCAGGAGATTCGTCAGGCGGCCAGAATGTATGCCGGGGCAAAAACCGCCGCCATTCTCTGGGGTATGGGCGTAACCCAGTTCTACCAGGGCGTGGAAACCGTGCGCTCGCTCACCAGCCTCGCGATGCTGACCGGTAATCTGGGTAAAGCCCACGTTGGCGTGAACCCGGTGCGTGGTCAGAATAACGTGCAGGGCGCCTGCGATATGGGCGCGCTGCCGGATACTTATCCGGGCTACCAGTACGTGAAGTTTCCGGAAAACCGCGCCAAGTTCGCGAAGGCCTGGGGCGTGGAAAGCCTGCCGGAACACACCGGATATCGCATCAGCGAGCTGCCGCACCGCGCGGCACATGGCGAAGTGCGTGCGGCCTACATCATGGGTGAAGATCCGCTTCAGACCGACGCCGAGCTTTCTGCAGTGCGTAAAGGGTTTGAGGATCTGGAGCTGGTGATTGTCCAGGATATCTTCATGACCAAAACTGCGGCGGCGGCGGATGTGATTTTACCGTCGACCTCCTGGGGCGAGCATGAAGGCGTCTATACGGCGGCGGACCGCGGCTTCCAGCGCTTCTTTAAGGCGGTCGAGCCGAAGTGGGATCTGAAAACGGACTGGCAGATCATCAGCGAAATCGCCACCCGCATGGGCTACCCGATGCACTACAACAACACCCAGGAGATCTGGGACGAGTTGCGCAGCCTGTGTCCGGACTTCTACGGCGCCACCTATGAAAAAATGGGTGAGCTGGGGTACATCCAGTGGCCGTGCAGGGATGAGTCAGAGGCCGATCAAGGCACGTCCTATCTCTTTAAGGAGAAATTCGACACCCCGAACGGGCTGGCGCAGTTCTTCACCTGCGACTGGGTCGCGCCGATCGATAAACTCACCGACGAGTATCCGATGGTGCTCTCCACCGTACGTGAAGTGGGCCACTACTCCTGCCGCTCGATGACCGGAAACTGCGCCGCGCTGGCGGCGCTGGCGGATGAACCGGGCTACGCGCAGATCAACACCGCCGATGCGGAACGGCTCGGTATTGAGGATGAAGCGCTGGTGTGGGTGAACTCGCGCAAAGGGCGGATCATCACCCGTGCGCAGGTCAGCGATCGTCCAAACAAAGGGGCGGTCTATATGACCTACCAGTGGTGGATTGGTGCCTGCAACGAGCTGGTAACAGAGAACTTAAGCCCGATAACCAAAACGCCGGAGTATAAATACTGCGCCGTTAACGTTGAGCCGATTGCGGATCAGCACGCGGCGGAACAGTACGTGATCGATGAATATAACAAGCTGAAAGCCCGACTGCGCGAAAGCGCAATGGGTTGAAGCCGTTAATTCATCGCTGAATAAAGGGAGTGATATATTCACTCCCTTTTTATTTTCAATTAATTCATAAGAAATATAAATTATTATTCTGGAAAGCGGCTCGCAGAAATAATGTAATTTACGCAGAATAGAATTACATCTTTGCATTTTAATTCAGAGGGATAAGATGTTCGGCGGGTGCTTAAGACTTTCTGTCTTGAGCATTGTTGAGGGACAGAAAGTGGAAAGCCCCGGGAAATTTTCATTCACCCGAGGCTACCCCTCAACAACCAACAGGTTGAGAGTAGCCTCTTATTCTTTTTTTGACAAGGAGTAAAAGGCATGACGCCATTAAAAACTGCGTTAGGCATCGTCTTTATTGTTTGCCTGACGATAGTGATTTTTACCTTTATTACTCGCGGTAAGCTCTGCGAGTTCTCAATAAAGAGTAAGCATCAGGAGGTGGCGGCAAAATTAGCCTGCAACGCAGGCTAATCTCTACAGGCGGAACAACGGTTCCGCCCGGCTTGTAGGATGCTGAGGTCTTAATGCACCCATTTTTTTCTTTTGCGCCCGCGATTATACTGCGCGGCGTGTACCCAGATGATAAGAATCCATGAAAGCCATTTTTCTGTTGTTATTGTTTTTTACGTCCTTCGCCCGCGCGGATGAGATAGGCAGCCAGTATCGACAACAGGCCGAAGCCGGTGATGCGCGTGCCCAGTATTATCTTGCCGATACGTACTTCAGCTCCGGCGACAGCAAGCAGGCCGCGCAGTGGGCCGAGAAAGCCGCGAAAGGCGGCGATGTCGACGCCATGGGGTTGCTCTCGCAAATCCTCTTTACGCAAGGTGATTACGCACAGGCCAAAGCCCTGGCCCAACAGGCAAACATTGCTGGCAGCAAACGCGGTGCGATCATGCTGGCGCGCATTCTGGTGAATACTCAGGCGGGGAAAACTGACTATCCCCAGGCCATCAGGCTGCTGCAAACGGCGACCGAAGATATCGACAGCGACTCTGCGGTCGATGCCCAACTGCTCCTGGGGCTGATTTATGCCAACGGCGTCGAGGTAGCGCAGGATGACGTGCAGGCTGCCTCGTGGTTCAAGCGGAGTTCAGCCCTTTCGCGTACCGGCTATGCCGAGTATTGGGCTGGGATGCTGTTCAGGCAGGGTGAGAAAGGCTTTATCACGCCCAATAAACAGAAAGCACTGTACTGGTTGAACCTGAGCTGTACGGAAGGGTTTGATACGGGGTGCGAAGAGTTTGATGCGTTGAGCGGGGAATAAAATCCCCTCACCCTAACCCTCTCCCCAAAGGGGAGAGGGAGACAACGTTACATTACTGGTCAGCAGTCTTATCAAAACGACCCAGCACCTCGCGTTCATACGCCAGCGCCTTTTTACGATCGAATTTGTGTTCCCACTTGGCGATAACCAGCACCGCCAGCGCATTACCCACCACGTTCAGCGCCGTACGCGCCATGTCGAGGATACGGTCCACACCGGCGATAAAGGCCAGACCTTCCAGCGGAATGCCTACGCTGCCCAGCGTCGCCAGCAGCACCACGAACGAAACGCCCGGTACGCCTGCGATACCTTTAGACGTCACCATCAGCGTCAGTACCAGGACGATCTCCTGCCACAGCGACAGGTCAATGCCGTACAGCTGGGCAATAAAGATAGCGGCGATACTCTGGTATAGCGTCGAACCATCCAGGTTAAAGGAGTAACCGGTCGGCACCACGAAGCTGGTAATAGAGGCAGGCGCGCCGTAGGCTTCCATCTTCTCAATAATACGCGGCAGCACGCTCTCAGAGCTTGCCGTGGAGTAGGCCAGAATCAGCTCATCTTTCAGGATACGAATCAGGATCCAGATGCTCAGCCCGCACAGACGCGCCACGATGCCCAGCACCACCAGTGCGAAGAACAGGATGGCGAAGTGCACCAGGATCACCAGCTTCGCCAGCGGCCACAGGGAGGCAAAACCGAAGTTCGCCACGGTGACGGCGATAAGCGCAAACACCCCTACCGGCGCGTAACGCATCACCATGTGGGTCACTTTAAACATGGTCTCGGAGATAGAGCGGAACACGGTCACCAGCGGTTCACGGTGCGTCGCGGGCAGAGAAGAGAGCCCCAGACCAAACAGTACCGAGAAGAAGATGATCGGCAGCATTTCGCCCTTCGCCATCGACGCCACGATGTTGGTCGGCACCAGCGACAGGATTGTGCCCATCAGGCCATGCGCATGGCTCTGCACGTCAGCGGTCGTACTTTGGTATTTCGAAATATCCACCGTTGCCAGCTGCGACATATCGATCCCGGAACCCGGCTGGAACACGTTCGCCAAAGTGATACCAAGAATGATCGCAACCGTAGTGATCACTTCGAAATAGATAATGGTTTTTGCACCAATACGACCTAACTGCTTCGCATCGCCGACGCCCGCAATACCGACCACCAGCGTCGAGATCACAATCGGAACCACAATCATCTTGATCAGATGAATGAAGATATCCCCTGCCGGTGAGAGCAGGTTCGCAATCAGCCATTCGCGGCTGTCGCTGTGATAGTGAAGGTAACTGCCCAGCAAGATGCCCAGCACAAGGGCGATTAAGATCTGCCAGGCAAGGCTGACTTTAACGTTTTTCATAGAAACTGACTTCCTCAATGAAGCGCCTTATTCACTCAAACTGCATGAATATGGAGACATACTGAAAGGGTATGAATTGTGTTGCGTTGGTTTATGGGATTTTTTAACGCGGCGTATGAGTATCATTTGCGCGACCTGTTGCGCAAGCCTTAAAGAACGACGCGTTTCACTCACAAAAGCGACGATGACGGCAGTTTGTTCTAATTCTGATAAATAACCTTTTGTTATAAAAACGCTTTTTTAAACATAAATGTGAATAATCGTCAGCATAAATTATTTTCCTTCAAAGATTCATTCGCTCAATTTTCATACTCTTCAAACAATGCGTGATCTGTAGCCCAAATAATAAACAAAGCTTGTAAAGCCCCTACAATTAACGTTTTTGCGACATATTATTAACATCTTACAAGGAGAAAAAAAGCCATGAGCCAAATACACAAACATGACATTCCCGCAAATATTGCGGACCGTTGCCTGATCAACCCGGAGCAGTACCACGAGAAATATCAGCAATCTATCACCGCCCCGGACACCTTCTGGGGTGAGCAGGGTCATATCCTTGACTGGATTAAACCTTACCAGAAGGTGAAGAACACCTCCTTTGCGCCCGGCAATGTCTCCATTAAATGGTATGAAGATGGCACTCTGAACCTGGCGGCAAACTGCCTTGATCGTCACCTTGCCGAACGCGGAAACGAGACGGCGATTATCTGGGAAGGCGATGATGCCTCCCAGAGCAAACACATTACCTATAAAGAACTGCACCGCGACGTGTGCCGCTTCGCCAACGTCCTGCTGGAAAAAGGCATTAAAAAAGGCGATGTGGTCGCTATCTATATGCCGATGGTGCCGGAAGCGGCTGTAGCTATGCTGGCCTGCGCGCGTATTGGTGCGATCCACTCCGTTATCTTTGGCGGTTTCTCACCAGAAGCGGTTGCGGGCCGTATTGTCGATTCCAGTTCAAAACTGGTGATCACCGCCGATGAAGGCGTGCGCGCCGGACGCGGAATCCCCCTGAAGAAAAACGTCGACGAAGCCCTGAAAAACCCGAACGTCAAAACGGTCAGCAACGTCATCGTCCTTAAGCGTACCGGCGGCAAAATCGACTGGAACGAGGGGCGTGACCTGTGGTGGAGCGACCTGATTGAAAAAGCGAGCGACCAGCATCAGCCTGAAGAGATGAACGCAGAAGATCCGCTCTTCATTCTTTACACCTCTGGCTCAACCGGCAAACCGAAAGGCGTGCTGCACACCACCGGCGGCTATCTGGTCTACGCGGCCACCACCTTCAAATACGTCTTTGACTACCATCCGGGCGACATCTACTGGTGTACCGCCGACGTGGGCTGGGTTACCGGACACAGCTACCTGCTGTACGGCCCGCTGGCCTGTGGCGCAACAACGCTGATGTTTGAGGGCGTACCGAACTGGCCGACTCCGGCGCGGATGTGTCAGGTGGTAGACAAGCACCAGGTCAATATTCTCTACACCGCACCAACGGCGATCCGCGCATTAATGGCGGAAGGTGATAAAGCCATCGAAGGCACTGACCGCTCTTCATTGCGCATCCTCGGTTCCGTGGGTGAGCCCATTAACCCGGAAGCCTGGGAGTGGTACTGGAAGAAAATCGGCAACGAGAAATGCCCGGTCATGGACACCTGGTGGCAGACCGAAACCGGCGGCTTTATGATCACCCCGATGCCGGGCGCCACGCAGCTGAAAGCGGGCTCGGCAACGCGTCCGTTCTTCGGCGTACAGCCTGCGCTGGTGGATAACGAAGGCAACCCGCTGGAAGGGGCCACCGAAGGCAACCTGGTGATCACGGACTCGTGGCCGGGTCAGGCGCGTACCCTGTTCGGCGATCACGATCGCTTCGAGCAGACCTACTTCTCGACCTTTAAAAACATGTACTTCAGCGGCGACGGCGCGCGTCGTGATGAAGATGGCTATTACTGGATCACCGGACGCGTGGACGACGTGCTGAACGTCTCCGGCCACCGTCTGGGCACCGCTGAGATTGAATCGGCGCTGGTGTCGCATCCGAAGATTGCCGAAGCCGCCGTTGTCGGCATTCCGCACAACATCAAGGGCCAGGCAATTTACGCTTACGTCACCCTGAACCACGGGGAAGAGCCGTCGCCAGAACTCTATGCTGAGGTGCGCAACTGGGTGCGTAAAGAGATTGGCCCGCTGGCGACGCCGGACGTGCTGCACTGGACCGACTCGCTGCCGAAAACCCGCTCCGGCAAAATCATGCGCCGTATCTTGCGCAAAATCGCGGCAGGGGACACCAGCAACCTCGGTGATACCTCAACGCTCGCGGATCCTGGCGTGGTGGAAAAACTGCTCGAAGAGAAGCAGGCCATCGCAATGCCTTCCTAGTGTTTTCTCCCTCTCCCCTCACCCTCTCCCCATAGGGGAGAGGGGATAAAAACAAACCTTACCTTTGGAGACTCTGTGATGAATGACCATATTTGTCAGCAGATAGAGAATAGTGCGCACTACAGGGAGCTCGTCGATAAGCGGCAACGGTTTGCCTTCACCCTTTCCATCATCATGCTGATTATCTATGTCGGCTTTATTCTGCTGATCGCCTTTGCGCCGCACTGGCTGGGCACCCCGCTGCACGAGGGCACCAGCGTGACGCGCGGTATTCCGATTGGCATTGGCGTAATCGTGATTTCATTTGTGCTGACCGGCGTTTACGTCTGGCGCGCGAACGGTGAATTCGATCGCCTTAATAAAGCGGTACTGCAAGAGGTAAAAGCATCATGAAGAGAATTCTGACGGCGCTCGCCGCCACGCTTCCCTTTGCCGCCCACGCGGCAGATGCGATTACCGGCGAGGTACAGCGCCAGCCAACCAACTGGCAGGCGATTGTGATGTTCCTGATTTTCGTGGTGCTGACGCTGTATATCACTTACTGGGCGTCGAAACGCGTGCGCTCCCGTAACGATTACTACACCGCAGGCGGCAACATTACCGGCTTCCAGAACGGGCTGGCGATTGCGGGTGACTTTATGTCCGCCGCCTCGTTCCTCGGGATCTCCGCGCTGGTGTACACCTCCGGCTATGATGGCCTGATCTACTCTCTCGGCTTCCTCGTCGGCTGGCCGATCATTCTGTTCCTGATTGCCGAGCGCCTGCGCAATCTGGGCCGCTATACCTTCGCCGACGTGGCCTCGTATCGCCTGAAACAGGGGCCGATTCGCACCCTCTCCGCCTGCGGCTCGCTGGTGGTGGTGGCGCTGTACCTGATTGCGCAGATGGTGGGTGCGGGTAAATTGATCGAGCTGCTGTTCGGCCTGAACTACCACATCGCGGTGGTGCTGGTGGGCGTGCTGATGGTGATGTACGTTCTGTTCGGCGGCATGCTCGCCACCACCTGGGTGCAGATCATCAAAGCCGTTCTGCTGCTGTTCGGCGCCAGCTTTATGGCCTTTATGGTGATGAAGCACGTTGGCTTCAGCTTCAATAACCTGTTCACCGAAGCCATGGCGGTCCACCCGAAAGGGGAAGCCATCATGAGCCCGGGCGGGCTGGTGAAAGACCCGATATCGGCCCTGTCGCTCGGTCTGGGCCTGATGTTTGGCACGGCGGGTCTGCCGCATATCCTTATGCGCTTCTTCACCGTGAGCGATGCGCGTGAAGCGCGCAAGAGCGTCTTCTACGCTACCGGCTTCATGGGCTACTTCTATATCCTGACCTTTATCATCGGCTTTGGCGCGATCATGCTGGTGGGGGCGAACCCGGCGTTTAAAGACGCGGCGGGCGCGCTGATTGGCGGTAACAACATGGCGGCAGTGCATCTGGCGGACGCGGTGGGCGGTAACCTGTTCCTTGGCTTTATCTCCGCCGTGGCCTTCGCCACCATTCTTGCGGTGGTTGCGGGTTTAACGCTGGCCGGGGCGTCGGCGGTTTCGCATGACCTCTACGCCAACGTCTTCCGCAAAGGCGCAAGCGAGCGCGATGAGCTGAAGGTTTCTAAAATCACCGTGCTGGTGCTGGGCGTCGTGGCGATTCTGTTAGGCATTCTGTTCGAGAAGCAGAACATCGCCTTTATGGTGGGGCTGGCCTTCTCGATTGCGGCCAGCTGTAACTTCCCGATCATCCTGCTCTCCATGTACTGGTCGAAACTGACCACCCGTGGGGCGATGATTGGCGGCTGGCTGGGGCTGCTGACGGCGGTGATCCTGATGATTCTGGGCCCAACCATTTGGGTGCAGATCCTCGGTCACGCAAGCGCCATCTTCCCGTATGAATACCCGGCGCTGTTCTCTATTGCCGTGGCGTTTATCGGTATCTGGGTCTTCTCGGCAACCGACAATTCGCCGGAGGGTAACCTGGAGCGTGAGAAATTCCGCGCCCAGTTTATCCGTTCACAAACCGGTCTCGGCGTTGAGCAGGGCCGCGCGCACTAAGCCTTTCTCCCCGGTCATTCTGGCCGGGGAGCTTAAAACATCACCCACGCCACCAGCGGCGCAACCAGCACCATCACCACGCCCGACAGCATCATGACCAGGCTCGCGACAACGCCCTCCTGCTGGCCCAGCTCATAGGAACGTGCCGTGCCCGCGCCGTGCGACGCCGCGCCAAACCCCGCGCCTTTGGCCATCCCTTCCCGAATAGAAAGCCGCAGAAAGAGCATATCGCCCACCGCCATCCCAAAGACGCCCGTCACCACCACAAACAACGCCACCAGGTCCGGCTGTCCGCCGAGGGGTTTAGCCGCCGCCAGCGCGAACGGCGTGGTCACCGAGCGTACGGCCAGGCTGCGCTGAATTTCGTCGGGCAGCGTAAACAGCCGCGCCAGCCAGACGGAGCTACAGACCGCGACCACCGTGGCGGTAATCACGCCTGCGCTGAGCGACATCCAGTGGCGTTTGATAATCGCCAGATTGTCGTAAACGGGCACGGCAAAGGCGATGGTCGCCGGGCCGAGCAGCCACAGCAGCCAGTGGGATTCACCAATATAGTTTTGCCAGGAGATATGGCCGAAGACCAGCATCAGCACCAGCAGGATCGGCGTGAAGACCAGCGGCATCAGCGGCAGGGCATGAAAACGGCGATACAGCCGCTTGTTGGCAAAGTAGATCCCGAGCGTCGCAATCAGGCACAGGACGCTGATCTGAAAGTTAGTCATGTTTGTGCCTGCTGATTTCAAACCGGTAGACTTTATCCACGACCCAGGCGGTCGCTCCCAGCACCATCAGCGTACTCAGCGCGATGACCGCGAAGATGCGCCAGCCGTCCACCATCAGCAGCTGCGCATAGTTCACCACCGCCACCACGGCAGGGACAAAGAACAGCAGCATCTCCGCCAGCAGCCAGCGCGCCCCGGCGCGCACCCAGTTGAGGGGGATTACGCGACAGAGGATGAGCGTCAACATCAGCAGCATTCCCACCAGGTTGGCAGGCAGCGGCAGATGGAGCCAGCCGACAAGATATTCGGCGAAAACAAACAGTCCCGCGTAGAGCAGTACCTGAACCGGGACCTGGAGTCGTTGTACAACGGCAGGCGTAACACGGCTTAACGCCACGGCCATGGGGGTTTTCCTCAAAAATGAGACGAAGCGCCAGTATAGTGAGCGCACGGTGTGGACTGAAATGAATTAAAATCATCACAGGTATAGTTTCGAGGAATAATCATGGACATAAGAACGCTGCGCTATTTTGTCGAAGTGGTTCGCCAGCAAAGTTTTACCCGCGCAGCGGAGAAGTTGTTTGTTACCCAGCCCACCATCAGCAAGATGCTGAAAAACCTCGAAGATGAACTGAACTGTACCCTATTGATCCGCGACGGGCGCAAGCTGCTGCTGACCGATACCGGACGCGTGGTGTTCGAGCGCGGGCTGGCTATTCTGGCGGAGTTCCGCCAGCTGAAAGCAGAGCTGGACGATATTAATCATCTGACCAAAGGAGTGCTTCGCCTCGGCATTCCACCGATGGTGGGAATGATGATGGCCGGGCCGATTAGCCTGTTTCGCCAGCGCTATCCCGGCGTAGAGCTGAAAATCTCGGAGTTTGGTGGGTTAACCGTCCAGCAGGCCGTCACTAACGGCGAGCTCGACGTGGCCATGACTGCCCTCCCCGTTGAGGAAGAGAGCGGCCTGGCGACGCTTCCGCTCTTTAGCCACCCGCTGTGCGTGCTGGTTCCCCGCTCCGGCGACTGGCTGAAGTTAGACTCGGTGAAGCCTGAACTGCTCGGCGAGCATCCTCTGCTGATCTACAACGAAGACTTCGCCCTCAGCCGCCAGCTTATGACGCTGTTTAACCAGCATAACGTCAAGCCGCGCATTGCGGTGCGCAGCGGACAGTGGGATTTCCTGGCGGCGATGGTGCAGGCAGGCGTGGGGATTGCCATTCTGCCGCAGCCGATTTGCGAGCGTCTGGATAAAAACACGCTGCGCTGGATCCCGCTGGAGAGCGATCTGCACTGGCAGTTAGGGATGATCTGGCGTGAAGGGGTCTATTTGTCGCAGAGCGCGCAGGCGTGGCTGCAGTGTTGTGAGGGGTTTTGGGTGCGGTCTGAATAGTGCCCGGTGGCGCTTACCGGCCTACGTTCGAACCGTAGGCCGGGTAAGGCGAAGCCGCCACCCGGCAAAACAGCGCTACTGATTCTCTATCAACAGCGCTTCCAGCAGGTCCAGATCGTGCAGCAGCTTTTGCAGCGTCTCGTTGCTGATCTGGCGCGTGGCGCGCAGGTGATACAGTTCGGCGCGCTCTGAGCGCAGCGCCGCCAGGCGGAACCGGCGTTCCAGGTTCTCCTCCTGCAGCGAGCTTTCCACATCGTTACGCCCGTCCGCGCGGCGACGAAGGTTACCAATCACGCGGGAACTCACTTCCGTCAGCAGCTGATTGTCGATGTTCTCCTCCGCATCTGCGGCCAGACGCTCTTCCATTTTCTGGATGGCGACAATGGCCACTTCGGCGGTGGCTGCGCGCGCAATGCGCTCTTCCTTGTGCTGCTGGGTCGAATCGCCGACATCAATATGCTGCAGCAGGATCGGCAGCATAATCACGCCGACAAACAGTGAGAAGAGAATCACGCCCGCCGCCAGGAAGACCAGCTCGTAGCGCGCCGGGAATACATCGCCTGTCGGCAGCAGCAGCGGAATGGAGAGCACACCGGCAAGGGTGATCGCCCCGCGTACGCCCGCAAAAGAGGCAATCAGCAGTTCACGCGTTGTCCACGAGCCGAACTCCATCGGTTTTTTCTTCAGGAAGCGGACGCTGAAGTTTTTCATCGTCCACAGCCAGCCGAAGCGCACCAGCATCAGCGCCATGTAAATCAGCACGATGTCGGTAAACAGCATCCAGACCTCAACGTTCGGGTCGGCCTCCGCCGCCACCAGCGAGGACTCCATAATGCCAGGCAGCTGCAGGCCCAGGAGCAGGAACACCATGCCGTTAAAGACAAACTCCAGCATGGCCCAGGTGCTGTTTGCACGCAGGCGCATGGCCAGCGGCGCGCGGCGCATTACGCCGGAACGGGTAATGGTCATCCCTGCCGCAACCGCTGCCAGAATGCCCGACACGCCGATATGTTCGGCAATCAGATAAGAGGCAAACGGCAGCAGGAACAGCAGTACGATCTGCGTAGCGGGTTCATCGCCGCCCCAGCGGCTGAGGAAGCGCAGCGAGCGGCCGTACAGCCAGCTCACCACGAAGCCTGCGAGAATACCGCCAATCGCCACCTTGAAGAATTCCAGCGTTGCGCCGCCGACGGTAAAGACCATCGTACCCATCGCTACGGCCACGGCAAACTTCAGGGCGACCAGGCCGGAGGCGTCGTTCATCAGCGCCTCACCCTGTAAAATCCCCATGATTTTCTTCGGAATACGGCCTTCACCCACAATGCCGGACAGCGCCACGGCATCGGTTGGCGACAGCACGGCGGCCAGCGCAAAAGCCGGTATTAACGGAATGCCCGGCACCGTCCAGTAGATCAGGAAACCAATCCCGACGACGGTGACCACCACCAGCGCAAGCGCCAGGCCGAAGATCTCTCGCCCGTGCTCAAGGAATTCGCGCGTGGGCGTTTTCCAGCCATCGGCAAAAAGCAGTGGCGGAATAAACAGCACGAGGAACAGTTCGGGGTCAAATTCCACGTGCAGGCCAAACGTCGGCCACGCCAGCAGCGCGCCGATGGCAATTTGCATTAATGGCAGGGGGACCTGAAAGGGCAGTACGCGTGTAACCACCCCGGATAGCGAGACCACAAGGGTCATGATGAGTATTGTGAAGAAGATTTCCATGCGTTCCCTGTTTGCTGTGTTGCTTATGTACTCCGGAAGGCGTCGTGCCTTTTATTCTATCTTCCCCAGAGTAACGCAAAAGGCAACAGGATGAGTCCTGAAAATAAAAACGGGCGGCCTGAGCCACCCGTTTTCGCATCAAAGGACAACTTAGATTGCCCAGCCGCCTGCGTAGAACGCCACCAGCGCAACGGCGATAACAACGGTGCCAACGTTCAGCTTGCGCCATTCACCGGAGACCAGACGACCAATCACCAGCGACGCGAAGCCGATCATAATGCCGGTCACGATGTTACAGGTCAGTACGATGAAGACCGCAGTAATCAGGCCAGACATCGCGTCCACAAAATCCGCAAAGTCGATTTTCGCCACGTTGCTCAGCATCAGCAGGCCAACGTACATCAGCGCTGGCGCGGTCGCGTACGCCGGAACCAGGTACGAGAGCGGAGAGAGGAACAGGATCAGCATGAACAGCACGCCGACGGTGATCGCCGTCAGGCCGGTTTTACCGCCTGCCGCCGTACCCGCCGCGGACTCGATGTACACCGCCGCAGGCGCCGCACCCACCAGGCCAGAGAAGACGCTGCTCAGGGAGTCAGTGGTCAGCGCTTTGCCGCCGTCAATAATCTGACCGTCTTTATCCAGCAGGTTCGCCTGACCAGCCACCGCACGAATAGTACCGGTCGCGTCAAACACGGCGGTCATCACCAGCGCCAGCACGCTTGGGAGGATCACCGGGTTCAGCGCGCCAACGATATCCAGGCTGCCAATCAGGGAGTTGCCTTTGTCATCGCTCAGCGACGGCATGGCGAAAATGCCGGAGAAGTGGACGTTCGGATCGAAAATCAGGCCCACAATCGACACGCCGATAATGGTCAGCAGAATGCCGCCCGGGACTTTTAGTTTTTCCAGACCGATAATCACCGCCAGTCCGATCAGCGACATGATCACCGGGAAGCTGGCGAAATGGCCGAGCGCCACCGGCAGGCCGTCCAGCGGGTTCTTGATGACCAGACCGACGCCGTTGGCGGCGATCAGCAGCAGGAACAGGCCGATGCCGATGCCGGTACCGTGCGCCACGCCCTGCGGCAGGTTGCGCAAGATCCAGCTACGGATGCCGGTCGCTGAAATAATGGTAAACAGCACACCCATCAGGAACACGGCGCCCAGCGCAACCGGTACGCTGATGTGCTGACCCAGCACCAGGCTGAACGCGGTAAACGCGGTCAGGGAGATGGCGCAACCAATCGCCAGCGGCAGGTTCGCCCACAGGCCCATCACGATAGAGCCCACGCTGGCCACAAGGCAGGTCGCTACAAAGACAGCCGCTGGCGGGAAGCCCGCTTTGCCCAGCATGCCCGGCACAACGATGACGGAATAAACCATCGCCAGAAACGTTGTCAAACCAGCAACGATTTCCTGACGCACGGTGCTGCCGCGGGCCGAAATTTTAAACATGGCGTCAAGTGAACCGCCAGTACGCGCAGATGGCGTAGACATAGAAAACATCCCCTGAGAGTTTTTTAGGAAGTCCGTAAGCGAGGTGGAGACGCCACTGCCAGCTAAACGTCAAATCCTTGTGTTGCGTTTGCGACGAAAGGGCGTCACAAAAAAAGCAAACGTTTAGCTCCGCGCTTACAAACGGGTGGTCAAATTAAGGCAAACGATTATCTAGCCTAATCCCCGCCCTTTTCAACTGAACTTTATCGTTTTTCGCTAAAATTCACTTATGACGCTGAAGAAATAAACAGAGGATGCGCAAACGTTATCGTCAATGCGCAATTTGTTTACATTTAATCCTCACCCGGGATGGATAACGGCCCCCCTTGTTCCAGGGTTCTTTGCCAGCCAGGGCTGTTCTCAACCTTACTTTTCCACGCCTGAATATGCGGCAGGTTGTTAATACCGCCGCGCGCCAGCAGGGCAAAAATCGGAAAGCTCATCTGGATGTCGGCCATGCTGAGCGTATCCCCGGCAAACCAGCTGTTTTTAGCCAGATGTGATTCAATAAAGCGCGCATGGGT
This sequence comes from Enterobacter sp. 148H3, assembly GCF_034107425.1. NCBI lineage: Bacteria > Pseudomonadati > Pseudomonadota > Gammaproteobacteria > Enterobacterales > Enterobacteriaceae > Enterobacter > Enterobacter sp. 148H3. The sequence goes on from NZ_JAWNEI010000016.1 coordinate 46,926, forward strand.
TTCCAGCTGGTGGTTGAGGTACGCTTTCTGCACCCCCTGCCCCAGCGCTTTCCCCAGGGTTCTGATACCAAACGGCACCGGCGGTTTGCCGAGGCTGCTGAAGACCAGCTTCATTAGCAACAGCGGCATCAGCGATCCTTCCGCGTAGTGCAGCCAGAAGCGGTACTGCACCTTATGCGCCGGATCTAAAGGCTTAAGCCGCGACTCGGGATCGTAAGTTTCCTGCAGGTACTCCAGAATGGCGCCAGACTCCGCAAGGATCAGCCCGTTATCTTCGATAACCGGTGATTTACCCAACGGATGCACCTTTTTGAGAGCCTCCGGCGCCAGCATGTTTTTTTGGCGCTGATAGTGAACGATCTCATAAGGCAGGCCGAGTTCTTCCAGCGCCCAGATGGCGCGGTGTGAGCGCGACTGGTTAAGGTGGTGTACCGTGAGCATGGCTTTCTCCTGTTATTCATACTTTTTAACTATAGAAAATTGAACAACACCGCGAAAAAAATTCGGCTAAAAACCGGTCAGCGACGCTGGCGAAAAAACGGGTCTTGCATAGAATTAAAGTGTCAGCACAATCCGGAACCTCCCCAACCAGCTCGACACTGAGGGGTGCTGACGTCGGGGGAAACCCTCCCGTGAACCAGCGGGATAGAGTGAAAGACAAAGACCGGGAAAAACTAAAGCGCCCTTATGTGGCGCTTTAGTTCTTTATGTGCTTTTTGCCGCGCAATCTCAATCCTCTTCCAGCAGCCGCGCCCCCGTCCCCTGCTCGCCCAGTTTGTCGCCGGGGTTACGCAGCGGGCAGTCGCTGCGCGACAGGCAGCCGCAGCCGATGCAGCCATCCAGCTCGTCACGCAGAGCGACCAGCGTGTGAATACGCCTGTCCAGCTCTTCACGCCACTGGGACGACAGCTCTTTCCACTCTTTCGGACTCAGCGTGTGCCCTTCCGGCAGTACCCCAAAGGCCTCACCGATCGTGGCCAGGGGAATTCCGATTCGTTGCGCAATTTTGATTATCGCCACGTAGCGGAGCACGTCGCGAGTATAGCGACGCTGGTTACCCCCGTTACGGATGCTCTTGATTAACCCTTTGCTTTCATAGAAGTGGAGCGCCGATACCGCTACGCCGCTTCGCTTTGCCACTTCGCCGGGGGTTAAAAGCGCTTTTATTCGCGGCAATCTCTTTTCCATAAAACCTCTTTACCTCAAGTTAACTTGAGGAATTATACTCCCCCGCAGAGAAAACGACGAATTAACCGAGATAGTTGTATCTACAGAGGGGCAACCTTATGTCGCATCAGCAGATTATTCAGACTCTTATTGAATGGATTGATGACCATATCGACCAACCGTTGAACATTGATGTGGTCGCTAAAAAGTCGGGCTATTCGAAATGGTATTTACAGAGAATGTTCCGCACGGTCATGCATCAGACGCTGGGTGAGTACATTCGCCAGCGAAGACTTCTGCTGGCAGCGCAGGCGCTACGCTCAACGCAGCGGCCCATTTTTGATATCGCGATGGATCTTGGCTATGTGTCGCAACAAACCTTTTCCCGCGTGTTTCGCCGCGAATTTGACCGTACGCCGAGCGACTATCGCCACCAGTTGAATTAATCACTCTCAGTGCAAAGGCTGCTGCTGCCAGGTCATAAATTCCTGGGGCGGCATCGCTTTCGCGAAGTGCCATCCCTGACAAAACTGGACGCCGCGCTTCAACAGCCAGCTCACCTGCTCTGCCGTCTCTACCCCTTCCGCAATGGTTTTCAGGCGCAGGCTCTGCGCCATCTCGATAATATGCTCGGCGATCAGGTGGCTGGTACTGTTGGTCGTTAAGGTATCGATAAACGATTTATCGATCTTCAGGATATCCACGTTCAGCGAGTAGAGGTTGTGCAGGTTCGAGTAGCCGGTACCGAAGTCATCGATCGCGACTTCATAACCCGCCTGACGGAAAGCCTGAATCACCGGCGTGGTTTTTGGCACATCGATAAAACCACGTTCCGTCACTTCAATTTTGATTTGCTGCGCGCGGACGGCGTAGTGGCGAGCCTTGTCGGAAATCATGGCGATCAGCCGCGAGGAGTGGAAATCCGTGGCCGACAGGTTAATCGAAATATAGAGATGCGGATGCTCCGCCAGGAAATGGCCCAGATCGTTGAACACCTCCTCAACGACATAGTCCGTAATCCGCTCACTCATTCCCTCATTTTCCGCCAGCGGAATAAACTCAGCCGGGCTCATCACCTGCCCGTTAAAACCCGGCCAGCGTAACAACGCTTCCGCACCCACACACTGGTTGTTCTTGATATCAATAATCGGCTGATAGTGGACGCAAAGCTGTCGCTTGTTCAGCGCCCGGTGCAGTAAGCGCCCCGGCGAATTAAGCTCACGATGGGTACGGGACCATACCAGCAAAATAATAATGCTGCAGATCATGCCCAGCGGTAGCGTCAACGTCGCCTGGTGATAAAGCGTTTCATAAAAGCGTTTATTCGATGTCGACACAATGGCCGCAATAGGTCTTTTGGGAGACGTTACGATCGTATAAAAGCGGTTATCTTTTTGAAATACCGATTCCTTATCTCGAATCATCGAATTTAATAAAGAAACATTGGCTTTCTGGCTAACCGAAAAGAAAGCATTGGTTACCGTGTCGTACACACCCCACGAGAGAGAATGATCCGCGGACATGACTTCGCTGTATGAAAGCGGATTGACGACCACCACATAATTTCCGCGCTGCATATATGTCATTTTATAGCCAGTATAAAATGGGGTATCGCGATAATAATAGATAGCGACGTCAGGTTTACGCGTGTAATTAGCGACAGGAATAGCGTAGGGATGATCCGGTGTAAAAACGGTCGAACAAAGAAAATTCTGACCTTCAGCGTAAATTAAATCGGCGACAAACAGGCGGCCACGAACAACGTTCAGCATATATTGACGGTGTCCCGGCGTGCAAAGCTCACCCTGATATTTTTCAGCCTCGTCCCGGGCCAGCTCAACCTGTTGAATAACCAGCTCTGTTTTGTCCAAAGCCAGTTCAGCAAATGTGCGTAGCTGTGCGCTTGTTTCAGACACGGCGCGTAGCTGGGCAAACCATAGCGCAAGCATCACCGGCAGCATAACTACCATGATGATCCCTACCACCCTGAGCATTTTGCGCCGCGCGCTACGATTCATTTCCCGCCCTATATCCCTGCATGTTGTACGCCTGTAGTAATGAAGGCCGGATGCTTTGTTAAACAGGTGATTACGTTGCATGAATCATGCAAAGTTAGCAACTGACTTTTAGTATTAAAAATCTTAAATTTCGTTATGACGATAATATTTTCCCGTAAGTTAAACTGTAAGTATTCGTTCCGTTTCAATTAAGGGAAATAATTATCCAGCCCGCCGGGGCCGACGGAAAGATAACACAACAGGCGATCGTTGATTAAGCCAAACGTCTGACAGCATGAAAAAAGTACAACATCGTCATGACGTTTTATGCTATTTGCGCCGGGTACTGTGTTTGTTGATTTATAAATAATCAGTCTTGACCACAGTATTTTCAGTAATGGCGGAGAATAACGCCCCTGTTATAAAAACCGAATTTGCGGTATCCCCACTTACCCGACGGTCGTTTCCGGCACGTTGTGGGTTCACTTCCTCATGCGCCGAGGCTGGTCCTGCCTACAGAATCGCTTTTCCTGAGGAATAAAATCCTCTTTTTTGATCGCACTGGCACTGGCGAATAAATCATCAATTGTGATATAGTTCACACATATTTTGTAACGAGAAACACTGTTTCATTCAGTTCGTCTGTTTTGTAGAGGATGGGTTTTATGGCAACCATTACTACCAGCATGGTTCTTCTGCGCTGGCCTTTGTTGAGTGCGGTACTGATGTTTTTAGCCAGCACGCTGAACATTCAGTTTCGTAAATCTGACTATGCGGGTCTTGCTGTCATCAGCACCCTGCTGGGGCTGGGCGCTGCCTGCTGGTTTGCAACGGGTCTGCTTGGTATCACCCTGCTGGATATCGCTGCCGTCTGGGAAAACATTAAAGTGGTGATGGTTGAGGCGATGAGCCACACGCCGCCAGACTGGCCGATGGTGATTACCTGATCCCTTACGGAATAAAAAAACCCAGACGATGGTCTGGGTTTTTTGTTTTAGCACGCGGGAATCAGAACGGAATGTCGTCGTCGAAATCCATTGGCGGTTCGTTAGACGGCGCCGGAGCAGACTGCTGCTGCGGACGAGACTGTGCGCCGCCGCTGAACTGGTTGCCACCCTGCGGCTGCTGAGGCTGACCCCAACCGCCCTGCTGCTGGCTCTGACCGCCACCTGCAGGTGCGCCGCCGCCCTGACGACCACCCAGCATCTGCATGGTGCCGCCCACGTTGACCACTACTTCAGTCGTATACTTCTCAGCTCCGGACTGATCGGTCCATTTGCGGGTACGCAGCTGGCCTTCGATATAGACCTGAGAACCTTTGCGCAGATATTCTCCGGCCACTTCGGCCAGTTTGCCAAACAGCACAACGCGGTGCCATTCGGTCTGCTCTTTCATCTCACCGGTCGCTTTATCACGCCAGGATTCGGAAGTAGCCAGCGTAATGTTGGCAACTGCGCCACCACTCGGCATGTAGCGTACTTCCGGGTCCTGGCCCAGATTACCGACGAGAATCACCTTGTTTACGCCTCTGCTGGCCATGTTCGTGTCTCCTGAATACGTTTCTTAATAGTGTAAACGCGCGAGTGTACCATTTCCATGCTGCACTTTGATAGTTGCGTAGCACGTTCCAGAGTTCTCCCGCAACTCAACATTGTTACACAGCGAATCAGAAAATGCATTCCAATACTGTATATTCAAACAGGTCAAATTGTGTCATAATTAGCCGTTTCTGACAGCCGTTTGTCCTTCAAACAAACCAGGCAATCCGTGTTCCAACCGGGAAAGGTGAATGGATAAGATCGAAGTTCGGGGCGCCCGCACCCACAATCTCAAGAATATCAACCTCATAATCCCTCGCGACAAACTCATTGTCGTGACCGGGCTTTCGGGGTCTGGCAAATCCTCACTGGCTTTCGACACTCTGTATGCCGAAGGACAGCGTCGTTACGTTGAATCGCTCTCGGCGTACGCTCGTCAGTTCCTGTCACTGATGGAAAAACCGGATGTCGACCATATTGAAGGGTTGTCACCTGCTATCTCTATTGAGCAGAAGTCCACGTCGCATAACCCGCGCTCAACGGTCGGTACCATTACCGAAATTCATGACTACCTGCGTCTGCTGTATGCCCGCGTGGGCGAGCCGCGCTGCCCGGACCACGACGTCCCGCTGGCGGCGCAAACCGTGAGCCAGATGGTCGATAACGTGCTGTCGCAGCCGGAAGGCAAGCGCCTGATGCTCCTTGCGCCAATCATCAAAGAGCGTAAGGGCGAACACACCAAAACGCTGGAAAACCTGGCAAGCCAGGGCTATATCCGCGCCCGTATCGACGGCGAAGTGTGTGACCTGTCCGATCCACCAAAGCTGGAGCTGCAGAAGAAGCACACCATCGAAGTGGTGATTGACCGCTTTAAGGTGCGCGACGATCTCGCCACGCGTCTGGCGGAATCCTTTGAAACGGCGCTGGAACTCTCTGGCGGCACGGCCGTGGTCTCCGACATGGACGATCCAAAAGCGGAAGAGCTGCTCTTCTCCGCCAACTTTGCCTGCCCGATTTGCGGCTACAGCATGCGCGAGCTGGAACCGCGCCTGTTCTCCTTTAACAACCCGGCGGGCGCGTGCCCGACGTGTGACGGCCTGGGCGTGCAGCAGTATTTCGATCCGGATCGCGTGATCCAGAACCCGGAGCTGTCGCTGGCGGGCGGGGCCATTCGCGGCTGGGACAAGCGTAACTTCTACTACTTCCAGATGCTGAAATCGCTGGCAGAACACTACAAGTTCGACGTTGAAGCGCCGTGGGCCAGCCTGAGCCCGAACGTGCACAAAGTGATCCTGTTCGGTTCCGGTAAAGAGAACATCGAGTTCAAATACATGAACGATCGCGGCGATACCTCCGTGCGTCGCCACCCGTTCGAAGGGGTGCTGCACAACATGGAGCGCCGCTACAAAGAGACTGAATCCAGCGCGGTGCGCGAGGAGCTGGCGAAGTTCATCAGCAACCGCTCCTGTGCCACCTGTGAAGGAACGCGCCTGCGCCGCGAAGCGCGCCACGTGTTTGTGGAAAACACGGCGCTGCCGACCATCTCAGACATGAGCATCGGCCACGCGATGGACTTCTTCAATAACCTGAAGCTCTCCGGCCAGCGCGCGAAAATAGCCGAAAAAGTGCTGAAAGAGATTGGCGATCGCCTGAAATTCCTGGTGAACGTCGGCCTGAACTACCTGACGTTATCCCGCTCGGCAGAAACGCTCTCCGGCGGTGAAGCGCAGCGTATACGTCTGGCGAGCCAGATTGGCGCGGGTCTGGTAGGCGTGATGTACGTACTGGATGAGCCGTCCATCGGCTTGCACCAGCGCGACAACGAGCGTCTGCTCGGCACGCTGGTCCACCTGCGCAACCTCGGCAACACGGTAATCGTGGTCGAGCACGATGAAGATGCGATCCGCGCGGCTGATCACGTGATCGATATTGGTCCGGGCGCAGGCGTACACGGCGGGCAGGTGGTTGCAGAAGGGACGCTGAAGGACATCATGGCGGTGCCCGAATCGCTGACCGGCCAGTACATGAGCGGCAAGCGTAAGATTGAGGTGCCAAAACAGCGCGTAGCGGCAGATCCAGAAAAAGTGCTGAAGCTGACCGGCGCGCGCGGCAACAACCTCAAAGACGTCACCCTGACGCTGCCTGTTGGCCTGTTTACCTGTATCACCGGCGTATCCGGTTCCGGTAAATCGACGCTGATCAACGATACGCTGTTCCCGATTGCGCAGACGGCGCTGAACGGCGCGACGCTGGCCGAGCCGGCACCGTACCGTGACATCCAGGGGCTGGAGCATTTCGACAAAGTTATCGATATTGACCAGAGCCCGATTGGCCGTACCCCGCGCTCTAACCCGGCAACCTATACCGGCGTCTTCACGCCCGTACGTGAACTGTTTGCCGGTGTGCCGGAAGCACGCTCCCGCGGCTATACGCCAGGACGTTTCAGCTTTAACGTACGCGGTGGCCGCTGCGAAGCGTGCCAGGGCGATGGCGTGATCAAGGTTGAGATGCACTTCCTGCCGGATATCTACGTGCCGTGCGACCAGTGCAAAGGCAAGCGCTATAACCGAGAAACGCTGGAGATTAAGTACAAAGGCAAGACCATCCACGAAGTGCTGGACATGACCATCGAAGAGGCGCGCGAATTCTTTGATGCCGTTCCTGCGCTGGCGCGTAAGCTGCAGACGCTGATGGACGTGGGCCTGACCTACATTCGTCTGGGGCAGTCGGCAACCACGCTGTCCGGCGGCGAAGCGCAGCGCGTGAAGCTGGCGCGCGAGCTGTCAAAACGCGGCACCGGTCAGACGCTCTACATTCTGGACGAGCCGACCACCGGCCTGCACTTTGCCGATATCCAGCAGCTGCTCGACGTGCTGCATCAGCTGCGCGATCAGGGCAACACTATCGTGGTCATCGAACATAACCTGGACGTGATTAAAACCGCGGACTGGATTGTCGATCTCGGCCCGGAAGGCGGCAGCGGCGGCGGTGAAATTCTCGTCTCCGGTACGCCAGAGACGGTTGCAGAGTGCGAAGCCTCGCACACCGCGCGCTTCCTTAAACCGTTGCTGTAATTATCACACGGAGAGCTGCTGTCGGGTCGTTTCCGGCAGCAGCTCAACCGCCTGCTGATAGGACGCGTCCACCAGGTAGTAAATTTGCGAGCCTGGAATCGATCCATCCAGATAGACGGTGCTCCAGTGCGCCTTATTCAGGTGCTTGCTCGGCCTCACGTCATCATGCTGTTGACGTAGCAAATCAGCCAGTTCAGGGCTGGTTTTCAGCGACGCCGCAGGACGGCCTTCCACCTCTTTCACCATCGCAAACAGCACATCCCCCACCTTAACCTGCGTGGCTTTCCAGTCGCTATGGACGCTCTGCTCCGCGCCGGGCTTGCTCATGCAGTACTGAAGTATCTCCGAAATTGTCATCTTTATTCCCCTTGTAGCGTGGCGATAATTTTACGCGAACCACCGTGAATGCGATGCTCTCCCAGCCAGATCCCCTGCCACGTTCCCAACAGCAGTCGCCCGTTGTGAACCGGCAGCATAAGCGATACGCCCAACAGGGAGGATTTAATATGCGAAGGCATATCGTCTGCCCCCTCATAGTCATGCTCATAAGGGGCGTTGTCCGGGACGCTCTTCAGAAAATGGTGCTCCATGTCGGACCGGACGGTGGGATCGCAATTTTCATTAAGCGTGAGAGAGGCAGACGTGTGCTGAAGGAGCAGATGCAGCAAACCCGTCTTGACCCGCGGCAGGTCGCGGATTTGCCCGATGACTTCGTCCGTCACCAGATGAAATCCGCGTGGTTTCGCGCTTAAGGTCAGGGTCTGTTGATACCACATGTGCTGCTCCGTAATGAAAGATGAATCTTTCTAAGTGTGCAGCAAGAAGGCGAAAGGTAAAACCCGCAGCAACGAGATTTGCTTAAAAAAGAGTCAAAATCGTCGCCTGCGGTTTAATACTCAGAGTTCACAATGACCTCTTCGCCAAACTTTCCGGCCATCGGCAGCGGTCGATAGGTGGAGTTAGAGGCACGCAATACCCTGATTCCTCTGGCACCCACGTCATGCGCGGCGGTGATGTCGTTATCCGAATCGCCGTAGAATACTTTGATATTTTTCTTTTCCAGCCACTGGGTTTTGGTGTTTTGCCCTTCTTTGTCACCAGCAAAAATCACCGTATTCATGCTGGTCGCCGGGATCTGGAAATCATCCTGCAGCGTTTTCGAGACGGTTTCCGTTTTGGTCTGACTGCGGCCGGTCACAAAATAAATGCTGTCACCGCGCTTCACGTGCATGGCAATAAGTGCACGGGCAACCTCTTTCGGGATGCTGAATTCGTCCCAGCCGTTATTCATTTTTTCCCAGAATTCCGGGTTCTTCAGATACGCTTCGCTGTCGGGTGAATACGTTTTCTTCCCGCGCCAGAAGCCAGGGCTTGAGAACAGCACGGTATCGTCAATGTCAAAGCCCACGGCCATTGGCGCGCGGCCCATCAGGCTGTTTTCGATTTGGGCCACGGAAACCCAGTGAATAGGTGCCTGCTCGGCAAGAATGGCGGCGGTGGTGCCGGTGTAAAGCGGCGTCGGGGCAGAAGCTCGCGCGACGACGGCGCTATTAAGCGAGAACAATAAGCAGGCGGCGCTGAGCGCCAGTGTGATCTTGCGCATATTTTCCCCTGAAAATTCAGTTTGTTATCGTTTTAATTTGAGCGAACGGTCAAAAAACTATCCGACCATAACCCCAGCGGGAGGTGAAGGGAAGGAGTTTTTACTTATGAAGATGAATAAAAAGAAGATGATCACAAAGGCAGATGTGACGTGTAGGCCCGGTAACCGGGCAAGATTCTTGTGCGGCCTGATGCCCTCACCCCAACCCTCTCCCACAGGGAGAGGGGGAAAAGAGTAGTGAGTACTTACATTACAGCAGCAAACGCCTGCGCCACGCGATGAACGTTGCTGGAATTCAGACCCGCCACGCACATACGGCCGCTGGCGATGAGATAAATGCCGAACTCTTCGCGAAGGCGATCGACCTGCGCCGCACTCAGTCCGGTATAGCTGAACATCCCGCGCTGCTTGAGCAGATAGTCGAAGTTATGTCCCGGCACCGCCTCTTTCAGGACGTTAACCAGTTCCTGACGCATCGAAAGAATGCGCTTACGCATCGCTTCCACTTCGCCAAGCCAGGACGCTTTCAGTTGCTCATCACCGAGAACCGTCGCCACCACCTGCGCACCAAAGTTTGGCGGGCTGGAGTAGATACGGCGTACCGTCGCTTTCAGCTGGCCGAGCACGCGGCTGGCTGCTTCGGCATCCTCACACACTACGGACAGACCGCCAACGCGTTCACCGTACAGGGAGAAGATTTTAGAGAAGGAGTTACTAACCAGAGCAGGCAGCCCGGCGCTGGCTACGGCGCGGATGGCGTAAGCATCTTCTTCCATGCCCGCGCCAAAGCCCTGGTAGGCAATGTCGAGGAACGGGATCAGGTCACGGGCCTTCAGTACCTCAATCACCGCATCCCACTGGGCGTTAGTGAGATCTGCACCGGTCGGGTTATGGCAGCATGGGTGCAGCAGCACAATACTGCGCGCCGGCAGCGTGTTCAGTTTTTCCAACAGCGCTTCAACGCGCACGCCGTTAGTTTTGCTGTCGAACCATGGATAGGTCTCGACCTTAAAGCCTGCGCCCTCGAAGATCGCAACGTGGTTTTCCCACGTCGGGTCACTGACCCACACGCCTGAATCCGGGAAGTATTTTTTCAGGAAGTCTGCACCCACTTTTAGCGCACCCGAGCCGCCCAGCGTCTGGATGGTCGCCACGCGTTTTTGCGCGAGCACCGCGTGATCGGCGCCGAACAGCAGCGGTGCAATGGTGTTGCGATAAGCGTTTAGCCCTTCCATTGGCAGATAAAGAGAAGCGCCGTGTGGAACAGCGTTCAGACGCGCTTCGGCTTCGGCAACGGCTTTTAATTGAGGAATGATGCCATCCTCGTTGTAATACAGACCGATGCTGAGGTTCACTTTGTCGCTACGAGGATCTTCTTTGAAACGCTCCATTAAGGAGAGGATAGGGTCGCCGGCATAGGCGTCAACTTTCTGAAACACGCGATGGTTCTCCGGAATTCGATGAGGCAGGGATTTCAACAATAAACCGGAAGCAGGTGAAGGTCGAGAGGATGTTAATAAAGTTGGAGCGAGGATAAAAACCTCACTCCATTGGCGGTTCAATCAATGTACTTCATCGCCACCCGCGACGTCAGGCGGGTGATGAGTTCGTAAGCACTTACTTTTGTTATTTCAGCAATACGCTCAACGGGTAAACCTTCACCCCACATCACCACATCGTCGCCGGGCTTATCCTGGGCTTCAGGCCCCAGATCGACACAAATCATGTCCATCGCCACGCGGCCAACGATCTTCACCTCTCGACCGTTGACCAGAACCGGCGTACCCGACGGCGCGGCACGGGGATAGCCGTCGCCATAGCCCATCGCCACCACGCCAAGACGGGTATCACGCTCGCTGGTCCAGGTACCGCCGTAGCCCACCGGCTCACCCGCTTTATGGTCACGCACGGCAATCAGGTTAGAGACCAGCGACATGACCGGCTGGAAGCCAAAATCCGGCCCCCAGGGCTTGTTCTCCAGCGGTGATACGCCGTAAAGGATGATACCCGGTCGCGCCCAGTCGAAGTGCGACTGCGGCCACAGCAGGATCCCGCCGGAAGCTGCGATCGAGCGCATCCCCGGCTTGCCTTCGCAGAAGGTATTAAAGATATCCAGCTGCCGCTCGGTTGCACCGCACTCGGGCTCATCGGCACGGGCGAAGTGGCTAACAATATTCACCGGCTGGCGCACGTTTTTGCACCGGCATAAACGCTGGTAAAACGCTTCCGCGCTTTCAGGACGCACGCCCAGACGGTGCATGCCCGTGTCGAGCTTCATCCAGACGGTCACCGGCTCGCTCAGCTCGGCGGTTTCAAGTGCGGCCAGCTGTTCTTCATTGTGTACCGCCGTGTGCAGATGCTGGTCAGCAATGGTTGGCAGATCGCTGGCTTCGAAAAAGCCTTCGAGGAGGAGAATCGGTTGGGTAATCCCCCCCGCGCGCAAGCGGAGGGCTTCTTCAAGACGGGCGACGCCAAAGGCATCGGCATCGGGGAGCGTTCGCGCGGTCTCAAGAAGACCGTGTCCGTAAGCGTTCGCTTTCACGACTGCAACGAGCTTGCTGGCAGGCGCCAGTTCACGCAGACGTTGCAGGTTGTGTCGCAGAGCGCGGCGGTTAATAACAATAGTTGCCGCTTGCATTTGAATTCCTTAGAAATTACTCATCATCATATTGAGGACCGGCATAGTTGTCGAAACGCGACCACTGTCCGTTAAAGGTCAGACGCACCGTCCCGATTGGGCCGTTACGTTGTTTACCAATAATAATTTCGGCGATCCCTTTCAGGTCGCTGTTCTCGTGATAAACCTCATCACGGTAGATGAACATGATTAAGTCGGCATCCTGCTCGATGGAGCCGGATTCACGCAGGTCGGAGTTGACCGGGCGCTTGTCGGCGCGTTGTTCCAGGGAGCGGTTCAGCTGCGACAGCGCGACCACCGGCACGTGCAGCTCTTTGGCTAACGCCTTGAGCGAGCGGGAAATCTCCGCAATTTCCAGCGTACGGTTGTCTGAAAGCGACGGGACGCGCATCAGCTGAAGGTAGTCGATCATGATGAGGCCGATGCCACCGTGTTCACGGGCGATACGACGCGCGCGGGAGCGCACTTCCGTCGGCGTCAGGCCGGAAGAGTCATCGATATAGATGTTACGTTTTTCCAGCAGAATGCCCATGGTGCCGGAGATGCGCGCCCAGTCTTCATCATCAAGCTGGCCGGTACGGATGCGGGTCTGATCCACGCGAGACAGCGATGCCAGAGAACGCATCATAATCTGCTCGGAGGGCATCTCAAGGCTGAAGATCAGCACCGGCTTATCCTGCAACATCGCCGCGTTTTCGACGAGGTTCATCGCAAATGTCGTTTTACCCATCGACGGACGCGCGGCGACGATGATCAAATCCGACGGCTGCAGACCGGCGGTTTTCTTGTTGAGATCGTCATAGCCGGTGTTCACCCCGGTCACACCGTCGTGAGGCTGCTGGAACAGCTGTTCGATACGGGCGACGGTGGCGTCGAGCACATCGGCGATATTTTTTGGGCCTTCGTCTTTGTTGGCGCGGCTTTCGGCGATTTTAAAAACGCGGGACTCGGCAAGGTCAAGCAGGTCTTCGCTGGTGCGCCCCTGCGGATCAAAACCGGCTTCGGCGATCTCGTTCGCCACCGAGATCATCTCGCGGACGACGGCACGTTCGCGCACGATATCGGCATAAGCGCTGATGTTCGCCGCACTAGGCGTGTTTTTTGACAGTTCCGCCAGATAGGCAAACCCACCGCAGCTGTCGAGCTGACCAAGACGCTCCAGTGATTCCGCGAGCGTGATCAGGTCGATCGGGCTGCCCGACTCCTGCAGACGCGCCATTTCGGTAAAGATGTGGCGGTGCGGGCGGGTGTAGAAATCTTCCGCCACGACGCGCTCGGCGACGTCGTCCCAGCGCTCGTTATCCAGCATTAAACCGCCCAACACCGACTGTTCCGCTTCAATCGAGTGCGGCGGGACCTTTAACCCTGCGACCTGGAAATCACGCTCGCGAGGTTCAGTCTGTTTGTTGAAGGGTTTGTTTCCTGCCATAGTGAATGGAGTTACCGAGATAAAGAGTGGGTCGAAAGATTACCATATTTTTCTTACGGAGGGAGCATGGCAACGCGCATTGAATTCCAGAAACACGGTGGGCCAGACGTACTCAAAGCGGTGGAGTTCACCCCCACCGCGCCTGGCGAAAACGAAGTGCAGGTTGAAAACAAAGCCATAGGCATAAACTACATCGACACCTATATTCGCGGCGGGCTCTACCCGCCTCCATCGATGCCGAGCGGACTGGGCACCGAGGCAGCCGGTGTCGTCATCAAAGTGGGCAGCGCGGTTAAGCATATTAAAGAGGGCGACCGCGTGGTATATGCGCAGTCAGCGCTGGGCGCTTACAGCTCCGTCCACAACGTCCCGGCGGATAAAGCCGCCCTGCTGCCCAACGCCATCTCCTTTGAGCAGGCGGCGGCCTCGTTCCTGAAAGGCTTAACCGTTTACTACCTGCTGCGTAAAACCTATGAAATTAAACCCGACGAGCAGTTCCTGTTTCATGCCGCGGCGGGCGGCGTCGGGCTCATCGCCTGTCAGTGGGCAAAAGCCCTGGGCGCAAAACTGATCGGCACCGTGGGCAATGCCCAAAAAGCGCAGCGCGCGCTGCAGGCGGGCGCCTGGCAGGTGATTAACTACCGTGAAGAGAGCATTGTCGAACGGCTGAAGGAGATCACCAGCGGCAAAAAGGTGCGCGTCGTGTATGACTCGGTTGGGAAAGACACCTGGGAAGCGTCGCTGGACTGTCTGCAGCGTCGTGGGCTGATGGTGAGCTTCGGCAATGCGTCAGGCGCTGTCACCGGCGTGAATCTCGGTATTCTGAATCAGAAAGGTTCGCTGTACGTCACGCGCCCTTCCCTGCAGGGCTACATCACCAACCGGGAAGAACTTGAGGAAGCCAGCAACGAGCTGTTCTCGCTGATCGCCAGCGGTGTCATCAAAGTGGACGTGGCAGATGCGCAGAAATTCGCGCTGACCGATGCGCAGCGCGCGCATGAGGTGCTGGAGAGCCGGGCGACGCAGGGGTCGAGCCTGTTGATTCCCTGAGCCCCAAAAAGAAATTGGGCTTCCCGTGGGAAGCCCTTTCTTTTTTTAGTTCGGCTGTATGTAGGGTACAGCACGATGAATTCTTTAACGGCAGTCATAGTGACAGATTCGATAAGTAAATCCTATTCTGTTCTAAGCCATGCTGCCGGAAAAGTTACAACTATGTGACGAACCCCTCAATACCTTAGTAACGAAAGCGGTTATTGCGCTGATAACCGGGCACTTTTGGCGATTTAATCGACCGAATCACCCACACCACCGCAACGGCCAGCAGTAACCAAGGCAGCAGTTTGATCGTCAGCGCAAACAGTCCGCCAATAAACATGACCACCGTCGCCACCACGATAGCCGCCAGAATGCCGAGCAGCGAAACGCCTGTCGCTAACAGCATGACAAAAAAGCCAATCACAAAAAGTAGTTCCAGCATGGTGCTCTCCCACAAGTTCCCGAGTAATGCATTAAGCATTACAAGATCCATGCCAAAGCTAACATTTTGTTCTTAAAGCAAAACGCCCCGCGAGAACTCGCAGGGCGTGGTGAATTTGACGAACTTTTAGCGAAAGTTATCGCTTGTCTGCCACCAGTCGCAGCGCATGTTCCAGCACCTCAATATCGGCACCGGCTTTATGTGCGTTTTCGCTCAGGTAGCGACGCCACTGACGCGCGCCCGGTATACCCTGGAACAGACCCAGCATATGGCGAGTGATATGGCCGAGATACGTACCGTTGCTCAGCTCGCGCTCAATATAAGGATACATCGCCCGCACGACGGCAACCGGATCGGTGTCTGAACCTTCGATGCCAAAGATTTCGCGATCGACCGTCGCCAGAATGCCCGGGTTCTGGTACGCCTCGCGGCCGACCATCACGCCATCCATATGCGCCAGATGCGCTTTGGCCTCTTCCAGCGACTTAATGCCGCCGTTGATCGACATCGTCAGGTGCGGGAAGTCACGCTTCAGCTGATGCACGCGCGGGTAGTCCAGCGGCGGGATTTCGCGGTTCTCTTTCGGGCTCAGGCCGGAGAGCCAGGCTTTTCGCGCGTGGATGATGAACATCTCGCATTCGCCCTTTCCGGAGACCGTATCGATGAAGTCGCACAGGAATTCGTAGCTGTCCTGGTCGTCAATCCCGATACGGGTTTTGACCGTGACCGGAATGGAGACCGCATCGCGCATCGCCTTGATACAGTCCGCTACCAGCTGCGCGTTCCCCATCAGGCAGGCACCGAACATACCGTTTTGCACACGGTCGGACGGGCAGCCAACGTTCAGGTTGATCTCGTCGTAGCCGCGCGCTTCCGCCAGCTTCGCACACTGCGCCAGCGCGGCCGGATCGCTGCCGCCCAGCTGCAGGGCAACCGGATGCTCTTCTTCGCTATAGGCCAGATAGTCGCCCTTCCCGTGAATAATTGCGCCCGTGGTCACCATTTCGGTGTACAGCAGCGTATGGCGGGAGAGCTGGCGCAGGAAATAGCGGCAGTGTCTGTCCGTCCAGTCGAGCATCGGCGCAATGGAGAAACGGTGTGCGGGGAAAGCGGTCTGTGATTCTGACGACATGGCGAAGTTTTAAGCATCTGGTGGAAAAGGGGCGCTACTATAGCACAAAGAAAAGCCGGAGGCGCAGCGCCTCCGGTTGACTTTAGAACGTCATGCTCAGCTGAGCCCCTGCGCCCCAGGTTTCGTCTTCACCGTACAGGCCCATCAGATCAACATGCACGGTGCTAAACGGCGCGAAACCGACACCGCCGGTAAAGACATTGCTGTCGTTACCCTTCACGTCTGCACGATAACCCGCACGGACCGCCAGCCAGCTCAGCGGCGTCACCTCGGCACCGACACCCACGTACTGCGACGTATCTTCGCTCTTGAAGCCTTTGGTTTCGGTCAGATCGCCATCGGCGGTCAGCGTCACCAGGTCGTTGTGCCAGGCGGCACCGGCGGTTACCAGCGGGCGGATCTGATAGGTGTCTTTATAGCTCACCACTTCTCCCGTACGGCCATTGCGGATACGGATATCTTTGGTGTCGATATCGCGCGACATCAGGTTTTGTCCGCTCACGCCAACGGTCCAGTGTTCGCCGAAATCGGCCGCAATACCGGCATCCACGTTGAAGCCCGTATCGTCAGTACGGTAGCGGCTGTCGTTCCACTTGTTACTGTCATAATCGTAGATTGACGTGGTGTAGTTATAGACCCAGGTTTTTTGCAGCTTTGGCGTCACGCCCACGGAAACAGGGACGCCGCCGAGGTCAAACTGACGGGCAACGGCAACACCATAGTCGGAGACAATCGCCGCCCGGCCGGATGCCGTTGAGTTGAGATTTTTGGTGATCTGATCCGTGCCGTTCAGCGCAGCGTCCAGTGCAACACCGGCAGCCACCACATTACTGCGTTGAATACCGCGAAGGTAATCAATATCCTGCTGATCGATAGACGAGCTCACCCGGCCATGGGCATAGCCTTTCGCCATGAAGGCTACCGAAAGGACATCGTTAGGGATACTCACCGCAAGCCCTGCCCCTGCCGTTGCGCGTGCGGTTTTGCCTTTGAGATAGTCCAGCTCATCGGCCAGATCTTTGGCCGCGCCCTGGAATTGATTAATGGAACCTAATGGATTGGTGATAATTTCTCTTGGCGTGAGATTATCAACCACATCCTTGTAGTGATTGATTTTGTCGTTGATGGTATCAATCTCGTCCTGAAGATTGTCTTCATCCGTGATTTGCGCGCCAACCGAAGGCAATATGACCGTCACATCATCGTCCGGCTTTGCCTTTGCCAGCAGCGCGGGGTTGATTAACGCCCCACTACCATAGCTTCCCGAAGCCACGCCGGTGCCACCCATTGCGTCGCTGCGTGATTCTGTCCAGGTATTGGCTGCTCCCGCCTGATTTGCCATAAACAAGGAGACAGCAATGCTAACCACCGAAAATTTAAAATTTTTTTTCACAGTATGCCCGTTATAGTCTGTTATGAAATAACCCCTGTCTGTTATCACCCAAACAGGAACGAACTATTGCTGTGAATAAGTAGTAAAAGACCCGCTATTTCTTTCCCTAAGTAAAACTCCCTTACGGCCTGTTATATTTTGTGACGGCCCTCAATATTTATAGAAGAGGAAATTATTTTTTCCCAGGTTTTCCATCATGCGGTCCAAAAAACTGCGGGGGATGATCTACCCAGCGATCTTCCCGCGTGGCGGCATACACGGGGTTGAGCGGGTAGTAGATGCGGTTGTGCTTCTTGTTGGCCTCGCCAACGACCAGGAGCCGAACCTCATCGTCCGTGTTGTTGATAAAGGTATGACAGATGCCGGTACCGGCGGGAAAACCTACGCTGTCGCCAGGCTCCAGCTTCCACAAGTAGCCATTAATCCAGGCGTCAGGGTGGCCTTCAAGCACGTAAATAAACTCTTCTTCGTCGCTCTCCGCGTGCGGATAGGACGTCCTGCGCCCAGGCGGCAGGCGCTCATGATGGATGCCAATACGCCCGAGCCCAAGCTTTCGAGCCAACGGGGCGCCGATAGAAAAAAGCTCATCGCTGTCGGGATAGGTCGAATCATCCGCGCCTTCAAGGTCGCGCCAGTGTCGAATACAGTCAGGTTTTTTCATTGTTTATTTCCCGGTTTGTAATGGGTCAGGTATAGCACAGACTGGCGGATCTCGGCGTTTTTACCAGAACATGATAAAGTGAGGGTTTTCCGTCCTATAACATCCGGGGTGCTACATGGATAAGTCCACAAAAGAGCTGTTAGCGCAGGCCGAAAAGCTGTGTGCGCAACGCAATGTGCGCCTGACTCCGCAGCGCCTTGAAGTATTACGCCTGATGAGCCTGCAGCAGGGTGCTATCAGCGCCTACGATCTGCTCGACCTGCTCCGCGAAAGCGAGCCGCAGGCAAAGCCGCCGACGGTTTATCGCGCATTGGATTTCCTGCTGGAACAAGGGTTCGTGCACAAGGTGGAATCCACCAACAGCTATGTGCTGTGCCATCTGTTCGATCAGCCCACCCACACATCGGCGATGTTTATCTGTGACCGCTGCGGCGTGGTGAAAGAAGAGGCTGCGGAAGGCGTGGAAGACATTATGCATACGCTGGCAGCGAAAATGGGGTTTGCCCTGCTTCATAACGTGATTGAGGCGCACGGGCTCTGTTCCGCGTGCGTGGAGGTGGAAGCCTGTCGCCATCAGGACGCGTGTCAGCACGACCACTCTATTCTGGTGAAGAAAAAGCCGCGTTAACGGCAAAAGAAAAGGCGGCTTAGAGCCGCCCTGTGGGTTATTCAGCGTTACCAGCGGTAGTCGTTACGGGTTTCCCAGTCTTTGACTTCATTTTCCGCCTGATCTTTCGCGTAGCCGTAACGTTCCTGAATTTTACCGACAAGCTGATCGCGTTTACCTTCAATGACAGTCATATCGTCATCAGTCAGCTTACCCCACTTTTCTTTCGCTTTACCTTTGAACTGCTTCCAGTTGCCGCCGATTTCGTCTTTATTCATCATCGTGTCCTCTTAGTTAAGCGTCGGGTCGTAACGTCCGTTACGTTCTTTTCTGCTGGACGTGATAATTATTGTAGTTAAGGATTCCGTACTTAATTTCATATTCGGAATCTTTAACCGTCACGATATATCGTGGCGCGAAGAGAACCAGGTATCGTTTTGCCAGTGGCGGTGCCAGATAAACGCCAGCGATAACCCGCGCAGCGAGAGGAAGACGGCCAGGGCCAGCCACAAACCGTGATTACCCAGCCAGGGAAGCGTTAGCAGCGTCAGACCAAACCCTGCCGCCGCGACCGCCATGCTGTTGCGCATTTCCGCTCCGCGCGTCGCACCAATAAACATGCCGTCCAGCAGATAACACCAGACGCCGACCACCGGTAAGATGACTTGCCAGAGGAGATAGTGACTCGCCAACTCGCGCAGAGCAGGTATAGACGTCAGCAATGCAACGATCTGCTCACCAAAGCAGGCGTAAACCAGACCAAAGGCCAGCGCCACCAGTCCCGACTGACGGCAGGCTGCCCGCCAGACATCCTGAAGCTGCCCGCTTTCTCGCGCACCGTACGCCTGCCCGGAATGCGCTTCAACCGCGTAGGCAAAACCGTCCAGCGCATAGGCGGTAAAGGTCAGAAGCGTCATCAATATCGCGTTGACCGCCACGATTTCTGGCCCCAGTCGAGCCCCGAAAACCGTCAGCGCGCCGAAGCAGAGCTGAAGAAGCAGCGAGCGCAGCATGATGTCACGGTTGAGGGCCAGCAGCTTACGGATATTGCCGCGCCATGCGGTTTTGAGCAGCGCCAGAGAGATCCCGCGCATCGACAGCACGCGCCAGACCATCCACAAGCCAATGATAAAGGTCCCGTATTCGGCAATCGCCGTCGCCAGCGCCGCGCCCCGCACGTTCATATGCAGGCCCATCACCAGCCAGATATCCAGCACAATGTTGAGAAGGTTGCCCACCACCAGCAAAATCACTGGCGCCCGGGCATACTGAACGCCCAGTAGCCACCCCAGCAGAACCAGGTTAGCCAGCGACGCTGGCGCGCTGAGCCACCGGATTTCAAGGAAACGTCGCGCCTGATCCAGTACCGCCTCGCTGCCGCCAACGATATGAAGCGCAAGATCGATCAGGGGTGTCCGTAATACAACGATTAACGCACCCGCGCCAAGCGCGAGTATAAGCGGCTGCACCAGCGCGCGCGCCAGACGCAGCGGATCTTTCGCACCATAAGCCTGTGCGGTAAGACCGGTGGTGCTCATGCGTAAAAAGAGCAACAGCATAAACAGGAAGCTGGTTGCCGTCGCGCCAATCGCCACGCCGCCAAGATAAACCGGTGAATCAAGATGGCCTATAACGGCAGTATCAACCAGTCCCAGCAAAGGCACGGTAATATTGGAGAAAATCATCGGCAGGGCAAGACGCCACAATGCCTTATCTGATGCCGTCAGTAGTGACATGCGAAATACCGGGAAAGGTAGATGAACAGGCTACAGCGGAAGCGTAGCCTGTCAGGAAGAGATTACAGCCATTCACCGTTACGAATCACGCCTACTGCCAGACCTTCGATAGAGAAGTTCTGTTCGCGGAGATCGACCACAATTGGGGTGAACTCGTTGTTTTCAGGCAGTAACTGAACGGTGTTACCCTGTTTTTTCAGACGTTTGACGGTGACTTCATCGTCAATGCGCGCGACAACCACCTGGCCGTTACGCACATCCTGCGTTTTATGTACCGCAAGCAGATCGCCGTCAAGAATACCGATGTCTTTCATCGACATGCCGCTAACGCGCAGCAGAAAATCAGCGCTCGGCTTGAACATGGCTGGATCGACCTGGTAATGACCTTCAATATGCTGCTGTGCCAGTAAAGGCTCACCGGCAGCAACACGACCTACCAGCGGAATGCCCGTCTCTTCTTCTACCAGCAGTCGGATACCGCGTGACGCGCCTGATACAATCTCAATCACGCCTTTACGCGCCAGCGCTTTCAGGTGTTCTTCGGCAGCATTCGGAGAACGGAAACCCAGACGCTGCGCGATTTCCGCACGCGTAGGTGGCATACCCGTCTGGCCGATATGATCCCGGATGAGATCAAACACCTCTTGCTGCCTGGTCGTTAACGCTTTCATTCCGCCCCCTGGGTGTATATACAGTTATGCTGTGAGTATATACAGTCAAAGGCGATTTTGGAACCAAAAACTGCACAAAAAACCAGGGACTTAATTATTCCTCGAGGCTCATCGGAAATGTGACCAAAGCAGCGTGACCCAGGTGATAACGGCAGTGATAATCGCCAGTAATACGGCAGCAGATCCCATGTCTTTTGCGCGGCCAGAAAGCTCATGGAAATCGGAACCGATGCGATCAACAACGGCCTCAATAGCGCTATTAAGAATTTCCACTATCATCACCAGAAGTACGGAACCGATAAGAAGTACGCGGGTAATAGCATCAACATCAAGGAAACAGGCGACGATCACCGCGATGATAGCGGCGACGCCCTCCTGGCGAAACGCGGCCTCGTTGGCCCATGCGGCACGGAAACCTTTCCATGAATAGCCGGCGGCTTTGATGATACGTGTTAACCCAGTGGTATTATTGGCCATTAAAAGAACCTTTTTTAAAAAAGAGCGTCAGTAACAGGAGCCGTAGCGCGTTTCGCTACAGCCTGAAGTATGACGGGTAACAACAGAAATTTTGCGCGCTTTCTGTTATCCTTGCGCCGCAATTGCATTATTAACCAGAGGCTTTACATCGTTTATGTCCGGCTGGCCACGAATTTACTACAAATTACTTAATTTACCATTAAGCATCCTGGTAAAAAGCAAGTCTATCCCAGCAGAACCCGCGCTGGAACTGGGGCTCGATACGTCGCGTCCCATTATGTACGTTTTGCCTTATAACTCGAAGGCTGACTTACTGACGCTTCGCGCCCAGTGTCTGGCGCATGACTTACCAGATCCGCTTGAACCGCTGGAAGTTGACGGTACGCTGCTGCCGCGCTACGTGTTCATCCACGGCGGGCCGCGCGTGTTTACTTATTACACCCCGAAAGAAGAGTCCATCAAGCTGTTCCATGACTATCTCGACCTGCACCGCAGCAACCCCGATCTGGATGTGCAGATGGTGCCGGTATCGGTGATGTTTGGTCGTCGTCCGGGCCGCGAAAAAGGTGAAGAGAATCCGCCGCTGCGCATGCTTAACGGCATCCAGAAGTTCTTTGCGGTCTCCTGGCTGGGACGCGACAGCTTTGTGCGTTTCTCCCCTTCCGTTTCGCTGCGTCGCATGGCGGACGAGCACGGCACCGACAAGATCATCGCGCAAAAACTGGCGCGCGTGGCGCGTATGCACTTCGCTCGTCAGCGCCTCGCTGCCGTAGGGCCACGCCTCCCGGCGCGTCAGGATCTGTTCAACAAGCTGCTGGCTTCCAAAGCGATTGCCCGCGCCGTTGAAGATGAAGCGCGCAGCAAGAAAATTTCGCATGAGAAAGCTCAGCAGAACGCCATTGCGCTGATGGAAGAGATTGCAGCGAACTTCTCTTACGAGATGATTCGCCTTTCCGATCGTATCCTCGGCTTTACGTGGAACCGCCTGTATCAGGGCATCAACGTTCATAACGCCGAACGTGTACGCCAACTGGCGCATGATGGCCATGAGATTGTCTATGTCCCCTGCCACCGCAGTCACATGGACTACCTGCTCCTTTCCTACGTGCTCTATCATCAGGGGCTGGTACCGCCGCACATTGCTGCCGGTATCAACCTGAATTTCTGGCCAGCAGGTCCGATTTTCCGCCGCCTGGGCGCGTTCTTTATTCGTCGTACCTTCAAGGGTAACAAGCTCTACTCCACTGTGTTCCGCGAGTATCTGGGCGAGCTGTTCAGCCGCGGCTATTCCGTGGAGTACTTCGTGGAGGGCGGGCGTTCCCGTACCGGTCGTCTGCTCGATCCGAAGACCGGCACGCTGTCGATGACCATCCAGGCCATGCTGCGCGGAGGTACCCGTCCGATTACGCTGGTGCCTATCTACATTGGCTACGAGCACGTGATGGAAGTGGGCACGTACGCGAAAGAGCTGCGTGGCGCGACCAAAGAGAAAGAGAGCCTGCCGCAGATGCTGCGCGGCTTGAGCAAGTTGCGCAATCTTGGTCAGGGCTACGTTAACTTCGGCGAGCCGATGCCGCTGATGACGTACCTGAACCATCACGTTCCGGAGTGGCGCGAGTCCATCGATCCTATCGAAGCGGTGCGTCCGGCCTGGCTGACGCCAACGGTTAACGGCATCGCGTCCGAGCTGATGGTGCGCATTAACAACGCCGGTGCGGCTAACGCCATGAACCTGTGCTGTACGGCACTTCTGGCTTCGCGCCAGCGCTCGCTGACCCGTGAACAGCTCACAGAGCAGCTGGATTGCTATCTGGATATGATGCGGAACGTGCCGTATTCGGTTGATTCGACCGTACCTTCTGCGACCGCCAGTGAGCTTATCGATCACGCGCTTCAGATGAATAAGTTTGAAGTCGAAAAGGACACGATCGGCGACATCATCATTCTGCCGCGCGAGCAGGCGGTGCTGATGACCTACTACCGCAACAACATCACGCATATGCTGATGCTGCCGTCGCTAATGGCCGCCATTATTACCCAGCATCGACATATTTCCCGTCAGGAGCTACTGCGCCATCTTGAGACCATCTATCCGATGCTGAAAGCGGAGCTGTTCCTGCGCTGGAGTAGGGATGAGCTGGCGACAGAACTGGATAAGATGACGGAAGAGATGCGTCGCCAGGGGCTGATCACCGTTTCAGACGACGAGCTGCACATCAATCCGTCACGCTCCCGTACCCTGCAGCTGCTGGCGGCCGGTGCGCGTGAAACGCTGCAGCGCTACGCCATTACGTTCTGGCTGCTGAGTGCGAACCCGTCTATCAACCGCGGTACGCTGGAGAAAGAAAGCCGGACGCTGGCCCAGCGTCTGTCCGTTTTGCACGGCATTAACGCCCCTGAATTCTTCGACAAAGCAGTCTTTAGTTCTCTGGTACTGACGCTGCGTGATGAAGGCTTCATCAGCGATACAGGCGATGCCGAGCCGGAAGAGACGCTGAAGGTTTACCAGATGCTCGCAGAGCTGATTACCTCGGACGTGCGCTTGACGATTGAGAGCGCCACGCAGGGCGAGTGATGTTAAAAAGCCGGGTGATGGTTTCACCTGACCCGGCCTGACGTTCTGCATAATAAAAGGCCCGGTAAGCGTTAACGCTACCGGGCCTTTTTTTCTGCCTTGTTAAATCATTGCATTTAGCTGAGCAGCGTAAAGGCAATCATCCCGACAATCGCACCCGTCGTGCCGAGTATGGTTTCCATCAGCGTCCAGGTTTTCAGGGTTTGCGCTTCGGTGGCGCCGGTAAACTTACCGAACAGCCAGAAGCCGGCGTCGTTAACGTGAGAGACCACAATCGAACCGCCCGCGATACAGATAGAGAGCGCGGCCATCTGGGCACCGGAGTAGTTCAGCTGTTCAATCACCGGCATCACCAGACCCACGGCGGTTAAACACGCCACGGTGGCGGAACCCTGAATGATACGAACCGCCGCCGCCAGGACAAAGCAGGTTACCGCAATCGGCAGGCCCATCCCGGTCAGCGCTTCGCCCAGAGCCGGCCCCACGCCGGAATCCACCAGTACCTGCTTGAACACGCCGCCGGCACCAATCACCAGCAGGATAATACCCGCAGGCTGCAGCGCGGCACCGCAGATCTCCATCACCCGGTCTTTTGGCATCCCCTGACGCATCGCCAGGCCGTAAATCGCCACCAGGCACGCCACCAGGATCGCCGTGAACGGGTGACCGATGAACTCAAACCATTCGTACGCGGTAGAACCCACCGGCACAAAGCGCGCGGCGATGGTTTTCAGACCCACGAGAACCAGCGGGAGCAGGATCAGCGACAGGCTGAAGCCGAAGGACGGCATTTTGCCCTCGCCCAGGTGCGGCTCGGTGATGTCGTCCGGAATATGCAGCTCAACGTAACGGCTGATGAAGTTACCCCAGAGTGGGCCGGCGATAATCATTCCCGGAATTGCCGCGCACAGGCCTATCAGGATCATCCAGCCAAAGTCGGCGTGCATCTGGGACGCCAGCAGCATCGGTGCAGGCCCCGGCAGCAGAAACGCTGCGGCCGCCGCAACGCCCGCAAACAGTGGAATAACCAGCTTCACGAGGTTTGTGCCGGTATGGCGCGCCATGGAGAACGCGACGCTTATCAGCAACACAACGGCCACTTCAAAGAACAGCGGCAGCGCGCAAATCAGGCCCGCCAGGCCAATCGCGTAGTGCGCACGGCTGTGGCCAAAGGATTTCAGCATCTTAACGGCAATCTGGTCGACCGCGCCCGTCTCGTGCAAAATCTTGCCAAACATCGCGCCCAGCGCGACCACAATCGCCAGGAAGCCCAGCGTTCCGCCCATCCCTTTTTCCATTGTCGCGGCGATCTTGTCGAGCGGCATACCGGAAAAGAGACCTGCGCCAATAGAAACCACCATCAAAGCAACAAAGGCGTGCATACGCGCCTTCATCACTAAAAACAGCAGCAGCAATACCGAACCCACTGCTGTCAAAACTAGCGTTAATGTACTCAAAACTTACTGCCTTTTATTAATGACCTCGATGGTGCTGGCAACAACACCCTCCAGTGACTGATCGATATCAACCACTAAGACGTCTTTCTCGTCTTCACCCGGCTCCTGCAGCGCTTCGAACTGCGTTACCAGCATCTGGGTTTTGAAGAAGTGACCTTTACGCGCCTTCAGGCGGCTTTCAATCACCTCGAAATCTCCTTTCAGGTAGATGAAAGAGAGATTCGGGTTGCCGTCACGCAGCAGGTCGCGGTAGGTTTTTTTCAGCGCGGAGCAGACGATCAGGGAGACTTTATTGGTACGCTGCATAGCGAACGCGGCGTCATTTAGCGCCTGCAACCAAGGTTTGCGGTCGTCGTCGTTCAGCGGCTCGCCGGAGGCCATTTTCATGATGTTGCTGCGCGGATGGAGGAAGTCGCCATCAAGAAACGCAGCCTGGAGTTGATGCGCCACTTCGCTGGCCACGGCTGATTTCCCGCTACCGGAAACGCCCATCAGGACGTAGACGTGGTGATCGTGATTAGTCGTGCTCAAAGGGTGTCCCTCAGTCAATTGTTACGGGTAACAGTTATCGGTAACATTGTCCTGCCGGGGCAAAAGAGAAGCAATATCCAAACGTGCGCGAAGTGAATAAGTGTGAGCTACTTCAAATTTGTCAGTTCAAATAGATCCACCCGGTGACAAGGTGAAACCTAAATCTAACATTTTCGGGGTAACCGTCTCGCCACGAATGCGCGCCAGCAGGCGTTCTGCGCCAATGCGGCCCATACGTTCACGCGGGGTCAGGACGCTCGCCAGACGCGGCTCCATCACCTGGCCAATATCGTGGCCGTGGAAACCGGCGATCGCCATATCATCAGGGATCTTCAGCCCCAGACGCTGACACTCAAATGCTGCGCCGACCGCAAGGTCATCGTTGGTACAGAAAATACCGTCCAGTTGCGGATACTCGCGTCGCGCCTGACGCATCAGCTCAATACCCGACGTATAGGAAGAGGACTGCTCCACCATCACGCTGTACGGGGTTAAGTTCGCGTCGAGCATCGCCTGCTCGTATCCCTTCTGTTTGATGATAGTACGTTCATCAAGACGCGCACCCAGATAGGCGATATGACGATGCCCGCGGGCGATGATAGCCGCCGTCATCTGGCGCGCCGCTTCGAAGTTATCGAACCCAACGGCGATGTCGAGGCACGGCGACTGGCTGTCCATCAGTTCTACCACCGGGATACCGGCCACTTCGATCATTTTGAGCGTACGGGCAGTGTGGGTACGTTCGGTTAAAATCAGGCCGTCGATGTTCCAGGAAAGCATCGATTCAAGACGTTCCTCTTCGAGTTCCGGCTTGTACCCGTAGTGGGCGAGCATGGTCTGATAACCAAAAGCATCGGTGACGCTTTCGATTCCCCGTAATACTTCGGCGAAAACCTGGTTGGTCAGGGAAGGAAGCAGAACGCCCACCGCACGGCTGGTCGCATTGGAGAGAATATCGGGTGCGCGGTTGGGGATATAACCCAGTTCATCAAGGGCAGCGGCAATCTTGCCACGTAACGCCACGGAAACCTGTTCCGGGTTACGTAAAAAACGGCTGACCGTCATTTTGGTCACACCGACGCGATCGGCGACATCCTGAAGTACGGGGCGTTTCTTTTTCATCGTCCTGAGAAATCTTGAAGTGAGAGATTTGCTCAGTTTACCACGGACAAAGCCCATCCTTCCCCTGTCAAAGGGAAGGATGGGGATTTATTTATGTTTTATTACACCGGCGGCAGGTCAAACAGCAGGATTTCACTGTCGCTGTCGGCGTGCACGGAGAGCGCCTGCTCATCCCAGATGGCCAGACCATCGGCGGTAGTTGCTTTGGTGCCATTAATGGACACCTCACCTTTCACCACCTGGATCCAGACGCGGCGGTTGGCGGCAATCTGATGGACAGACTGTTCGTCTTTTGCCAGCGCCCAGCGGTACAGCTCCATATCCTGATGCACCTTCAGGGAACCTTCACGCGCATCCGGGGAGAGCACCAGCTGTTTGCCCTGTTTCGCGTCGAAGCGGCGCTGCTCGTAGCGCGGCGTGATGCCGGTCTCTTCTGGAATGATCCAGATTTGATACAGGTGCAGTTTTTCCGTTTTGCTCGGGTTGTACTCGGAGTGACGCACCCCGGTACCCGCGCTCATAATCTGGAACTCGCCCGCCGGAACCTGCTCTTTGTTGCCCATGCTGTCCTGGTGCTCAACCGCCCCTTCCAGCACGTAGGTCAGGATTTCCATGTCTTTGTGCGGGTGAGTACCGAAGCCCTGCCCTGCATCAATCACGTCGTCGTTAATCACGCGCAGCGCGGAGAAGCCCATGAAGTTCGGGTCGTAGTAGTCGGCAAACGAGAATGAATGCCATGAGTCCAGCCAGCCATGATTCGCGTGACCACGTTCGTTTGCTTTGCGTAAGTAGATCATTGTTTTCACCCTCAGTTCGTTTCGATGGAGTAAGTGTGGACGCAAACGGTCTGGGATCATAGAGGGTGAAAATTGACTCCTCTGTTCAAAAATTATGAACAAGCACAGAGGAGCCGTTTTTGCTTATTTCGCAAGGGTTATCGTGGCAGGAGAAGCCTGCTCGAAGGACCGCTCAAGGATTTCCAGGTTGGTCAGAACGTCAGATTCCTTGACGTAATTCGCCGTGCCGTTTGTGAGGGTCTCAAACAGCGCATCGTAGACGCGGCCATAGTCGCCGATTTCCGGCTTCAGCGTTTCTTTGACCGTCACGCCCTCGTTGTTCACATACTCCAGCACGCCCACGGAATCGTCCGCCGCAAAGCCCGGCTCGCCCGGCATGATGTTGGCCTTCAGGCTGGTCTCCTGCTGGTCAATGCCGTACTTAATGAACGAACCCCGGGTACCGTGAACGATAAATTTCGGGTAGTCGATCTTCACCAGGTGGCTGGTTTTGACGATGGCCTTCAGGTCGCCGTAGAACAGCTGGGCTTCGAAGGTATCGTCCGGATTGGCTTTGTTGCGCAGGCTGCGAATGTCATACGCCACGTGGTCCGGGCGGCCAAACAGGGAGATGATCTGGTCCATGGTGTGCACGCCCAGACCATAGAACGAACCATCCTGAGGCAGTCCGGGTTGCGTTTCCGCCACAGGACGGTAGTAATCGAAGTGACTTTCGATTTCCACGATGTTGCCGAGCTTGCCGCTTTCAATCGCTTTTTTCGCCGTCAGGAAGCAGCTGTCAAAGCGCCGGTTCTGATATGGCGTAACGGTCAGGCCTTGACTTTTCGCCAGCGTAAACAGTTCCTTCGCTTCGGCGATAGTCGGGGTGAACGGCTTTTCTACCAGCACGTTTTTACCCGCATTGAGCGCGCGTTTGGCATAGTCAAAATGGCTGTCGGCGTGGGTGCAGACAATCACCAGCTTCACCTGTGGGTCGTTAAGCACCTCGTCGAGATCGCAGGTGAAGTGGATGTGGGAGTACTGCGGAGATTGCTCTTCCGGCTTCGCGCGGCGGCGGTAGATATGGGCCACATGCCAGCTGTCTTTGCGGTTAAGAACATACGGCAGGTGATAGCGGGTCGTACTTTTACCAAATCCAATAAATGCGCAATGTAGTGTCATGGCTCAGTCCTTTTGGAAGGTTACTGAGTCTAACCATAACAAAAAAAAAGCCAGCTAAAAGCTGGCTAAAGTAATACTGGAAGCAATGTGAGCAATGTCGTGCTTTCAGGTTCCCGTAGCGGTCTTCCTGAACGCAGAGCAATAATAATCATTCTCATTCGCACTTGTCCAATACTTTTTGCAAAAAATAGCGGTTGACTCAAATTTTAAAGTCATTGATGTTGGAAGGGACTTTTAACTGACTGAGGAACAAGGAATGAGTGAGATAGTGATACGCCACATCGAACCCAGCGATGCAGAAGCTTTACGTGACATCATGTCGCATCCTGATGTGTATCACGACACGCTACAACTCCCTCATCCTTCTATGGAAATGTGGCACGAACGCGTTGCGACAAAACCAGGCCGGCGCCATCTCGTTGCCTGTCTGGACCAGCGCGTTATTGGACATATGGCGCTGGACGTAATGGAAAACCCGCGTCGCAGCCATGTTGCCACATTCGGCATCAGCGTGGCTGCGGATATGCAGGGACGCGGCGTAGGCCGCAGGCTCATGAGCGAGATGATCAACCTGTGTGACAACTGGTTGCGCATTGAACGTATCGAACTGACGGTCTTTGCCGATAACCCCGCGGCAGTTGCCCTCTATAAAAATTTTGGTTTTGAAATCGAAGGCACCGGCAAGCGCTATGCCCTGCGCAACGGCGAGTATGTGGATGCGTATTATATGGCGAGAGTGAAGTGACACACTCCCCTCACCACGGCCCTCTCCCCTATGGGGAGAGGGTTAGGGTGAGGGGAATAATCAATACCCCGCCGTCAAATCATCCACCGAACGCGGATCTGATGCGCCAAACAGCGCTCCGTCCGGCCCTACCATAATGCTCTGGGTGCTACCCATCGCCTCTTTCACCGCCACCTTCTGCCCACGCTGCTCAAGCAGTTTAATGGTGTCCGGGCTAAAGCCCTTCTCGACGCGCAGCTCGTCCGGCAGCCACTGGTGGTGGAAGCGCGGGGCGTTGGTGGCTTCGGCGACGTTCATCCCAAAGTCAATGCTGTTCACCACCATCTGCAATACTGTGGTGATAATTCGGCTGCCGCCCGGGCTGCCGGTTACCAGCCAGGTTTTGCCATCTTTCACGACAATGGTGGGCGACATGGACGACAGCGGACGTTTCTTCGGTCCTACCGCATTCGCATCGCCGCCGACCAGCCCGTAGACGTTCGGCACGCCCGGCTTGGCGGAGAAGTCATCCATCTCGTTGTTCAGCAGAATGCCGCTATTGCCCGCCACAATCCCGGTGCCAAACGTGGTGTTGAGCGTATAGGTCACCGCCACCGCGTTACCGTCTTTATCCACCACCGAGAAGTGGGTGGTCTGGTTGCTTTCATACGGCGCCAGCTTGCCGGGGCGGATCTCGCTCGACGGCCTGGCCTTGTTGATATCGATCTGATCGGCAATGGATTTGGCGTACGCCTTGTTGGTCAGCGCCTGCCACGGCACCTTCACGAAGTCCGGGTCGCCGAGATATTCCGAGCGATCGGCATAGGCGCGTTTTTCCGCTTCCGCCATTATCTGCATGGCATCCGCGCTGCCAAAGCCGAACTTGTGCATATCGAAGTTTTCAAGAATGTTGAGGATCTGCACGATGTGAATGCCCCCGGAAGACGGCGGCGGCATGGAGAACACCTCATAGCCGCGGTAGGTGCCGCTAATCGGCTCGCGCTCCACCGCCCTGTAGTCCGCCAGATCCGCTTTGGTGATGAGCCCGCCGTTTTTTTGCATCTCTTCCGCAATCTGATCGGCAATCGCCCCTTTGTAGAAGGCGTCCGGACCGTGCTCCGCAATCAGCTCCAGGCTTTTAGCGAGGTTTTTTTGCACCAGCTTATCGCCCTTCTTCAGCGGTTCACCGTCTTTCCAGAAGATGGCCTTGCTGTTTTCGTGATTCGGAATGACTTCGCTACCGTAGGTTTTGAGGTCGTCTGCCAGCGCGTCATTCACCACAAAGCCCTCCCGCGCCAGCTTGATGGCAGGCTGAACCACCTTGTTCAGCGGCATCGTGCCGTATTTTTCCAGCGCCAGCGAGAAGCCCGCAACGGTGCCCGGGGTGCCGGACGCGAGATGCGAGGTCAGGGATTTTTTACTGTCCGGGTTGCCCTGGTCATCAAGGAACATGTCCCGTGACGCCTGAGAAGGCGCCATTTCACGGAAGTCGATGGCGGTGGTTTTCCCGTCTTTGGTGCGCAGCATCATAAAGCCGCCACCGCCCAGGTTCCCCGCTTGCGGGTGCGTCACCGCCAGCGCGTAGCCGACGGCGACCGCGGCATCCACCGCGTTACCGCCCTGTCTGAGAATATCGACGCCCACGCGGGTCGCCAGCGCATCCACGGATGCCACCATGCCGTGGGTTGCCCGCACGGGATGAAAAACATCTTCCTCCACGCCGTAAGAGACCGGAGGCGCCGCGGGCGGGTTCGCCGCCACGCTAAATGTACCGCCAGCCATCAGCGCGGCGAGGGCGACCCAGCGCAAAAACGTTGGTTTCATCATTATTGTTCTCCAGGTGAAGGGATCCATATTCCCCGCTTAAGCCTGGTTCACAACTCCTAAAAAATCATCGTCATGGTGAAATCAGGGTAAACTTAAGAGAGACCTCAAGAGGAGGAAATGACAATGAAACGCTTATTGATTCTTACGGCGCTGATCCCCTTTGCCGCGCTCGCACAGCCACTCAACACCATGAATAACCCGAATCAGCAGGGTTACGTCATCCCGAGCCAGCAGCGTATGCAGACCGAGATGATGAGCCAGCAGCAGCAGCAAAAAGGGATGCTGAATCAGCAGCTGAGAACGCAGACCCAGGTGCAGCAGCAAAGCCTGCAAAATCAGATGAACGCCAACACCCAGCGCGTGCAGCAGGGCCAGGTGCGCGAGCAACCGTTGCCAAATAAAAACGGCGGGATGTTAGGGGGAATGACGTCGTCAGGTAGCGGACAGCAGCATATGCTGCCGCCGCAGTCGAATGGCAGTATGCTTAATCCGCAGAACTAAAGTCCGGGCCGATCAGGTCGATTGCATCGGTGCAGATGCTGTCCACCCCCCAGCGCAGCAGTTCGGCCGCGCGCTGGGGTTTATTGACGGTGTAAACCAGAATATGCAGACCCGCGTCCTTCAGCATCTTCACCCGCGCCTCATCCAGCAGCCTGTGGTTGAGATGGATCGAAACGCACGCTAAGCGCGTCGTCAGCTCGCGCCAGTCCTCGCGCCACTCGTCAAGCAGCAGCCCGCGCGGCAGCTCCGGTACGGCCGCCTGTGCCGCTTCCAGTGCGTCAATTTCAAACGAGGAGAGCAGCGGCGCGGTCATCCCTTCCCACAGCTCGCGCGCGGCAAGGGCAATCACTTTGCCGGTCAGCGGCCCGGTGCCGGTGGTCGGTTTGATTTCGATATTGGCCATCATGCCGTGCTGGCGACAGCGATCGGCTACTTCCGTCAGCAGCGGCAGCGGTTCGCCTTTGAATTCGCCGCTGTACCAGCTTCCGGCGTCGACTTTCAGCAGATCGCGCCACGGCAGCTCGCCCGCCACGCCCCAGCCGTTGCTGGTGCGTTCGAGGTTATCGTCATGCAGCAGGAAAATTTCGCCGTCTTTCGACAGCTTGGCGTCGAACTCGATCATCGTGTGACCGTAGCGCGCGCCGACGTCAATCGCCGCCAGCGTGTTTTCCGGCGCCAGCTTACCGCCGCCCCGGTGGGCGACGACATGGGGATAAGGCCAGTTGCTCATACTCGTTGTCCTGTTTCACCGTCAAACAGGTGCAGAT
Organism: Enterobacter sp. 148H3; assembly: GCF_034107425.1. Taxonomy (NCBI): domain Bacteria; kingdom Pseudomonadati; phylum Pseudomonadota; class Gammaproteobacteria; order Enterobacterales; family Enterobacteriaceae; genus Enterobacter; species Enterobacter sp. 148H3. The sequence continues at coordinate 79,988 of NZ_JAWNEI010000016.1, forward strand.
GATTTTCCGGCAGGTGCAGCCACAGCGTGCTGCCTGCTTTAGGGCGCTCCTGATGTGCCAGACGCACCACCATCTTTTGCTCGCCCCAGCGCCCGTGCGCCAGGTTATCTGCACCCAACATCTCCAGCGTGTCCATGACCAGCGGCACGCCGCCTTCCGCCTGAGAGGTTAAACCGATATGTTCCGGGCGGATACCGAGCGTCATCTTACGCCCGGCGTAGCCACGATAGTACCAGTTGATTGGCAATGCCATCCCGCTTTCCAGCTCAAAGTGCGAGCCCGCGCTGCTGATACGCCCTTCCAGCAGGTTCATCGCCGGGCTGCCGATAAAGCTCGCCACAAAGCGGGTAGCCGGTTTCTCATACACTTCCACCGGGGTACCGATCTGCTCGGCAACGCCTTTGTTCATCACCATCACGCGCTGGGCGAGGGTCATGGCTTCGACCTGATCGTGGGTAACGTACAGCGAGGTGGTTTTCAGACGACGGTGCAATTGCTGCAGCTCAAGACGCATCTGCACGCGCAGCTTGGCGTCGAGGTTAGAGAGCGGCTCGTCGAACAGGAATACCGCCGGATCGCGCACGATGGCGCGCCCCATCGCTACGCGCTGGCGCTGGCCGCCTGAGAGCTCGCGCGGGCGGCGCTTGAGCAGGCCGTCCAGCTCCAGAATGCGGGCGGCTTCTTTCACGCGCTCCTCGATATGGCCTTTGCCCATGCCGCGGATTTTCAGCCCCCAGGCCATGTTCTCCTCCACGCTCATGTGCGGGTAGAGAGCGTAGTTCTGGAAGACCATCGCGATACCTCTGTCTTTCGGCTCCATCTCGGTGACGCGCTGGCGGTCAATCCAGATGTCCCCGGAGGTCACGCGCTCCAGCCCCGCCACCATGCGCAGCAGGGTGGATTTGCCGCAGCCGGACGGGCCGACCATCACGATAAACTCCCCGTCCGCCACGTCGAGCGTCAGCGGCTGGATCACCTGGGTTTTGCCGTCCCAGCTTTTGGTTACTGCCTGAAGTTTTAAACCTGCCATCTTATTTCTCGCTATCGACCAGGCCGCGGACAAACGCGCGCTGCATGGCTAAAACAATGACTACGGGTGGGATAAGGGTGAGCAGCATCGCCGCCATCACCTGGTTCCAGAGGGTGGTGCCTTCGCCGGTGGCAATCATGCCTTTGATGCCCGCCACGGCGGTGCCGAGATTGACGTCCTGAATAATCAGCAGCGGCCACAGGTACTGGTTCCAGCCGTAGATAAAGGTGATCACAAACAGCGCCGCAAGGTTGGTTTTCGACAGCGGCAGCACGATGTCGCGGAAGAAGCGCATCGGTGAGGCGCCGTCGATGCGCGCGGCTTCAATCAGCTCGTCCGGTAGGGTCATAAAGAACTGGCGGAAGAGGAAGGTGGCGGTCGCCGAGGCCATCAGCGGCAGGGTTAAGCCCGCGTAGCTGTCGAGCATCTTCAGGTTGGCGATCACCTCCACCGTCGGGAAGATACGCACCTCAACCGGCAGCATCAGCGTGATGAAGATCATCCAGAAGAAGAGGTTACGCAGCGGAAAGCGGAACCAGACGATGGCGAACGCCGAAAGCATCGACACCGTAATTTTGCCGACCGTAATGCCAAACGCCATGATGAAGCTGTTGAGCATCATCAGCCAGAACGGTGCGCTGTTGACGCCCACGCCCTGGGTCCAGATGGTCTTCATGTTCTCAAAGAGGTGGCCGCCGGGGATCAGCGTCATCGGCGTATCGAACACCGCTTTGGTGTCCAGCGTGGCGGCGACAAAGGCCACGTACAGCGGGAAGAGGATGACGATGATCCCTAAAATCAGCATGGTATGGCTGAAAATCGTCAGCCCGCGACGGTTCTCAATCATTGGTAGCGCACCTTACTTTCAACATAGCGGAACTGCACCACCGTGAGGATGATGACGAGGAACATCAGCACAACCGACTGCGCGGCAGAGGCCGAGAGATCCAGCCCGGCGAATCCTTCGCGGTAGATCTTATAGATAAGCGTGGTGGTCGCCTGCACCGGACCGCCTGCGGTGGCCGCATCGATTACCGGGAAGGTGTCGAAGAAGGCGTAAACGAGGTTAACCACCAGCAGGAAGAAGCTCACCGGGGCGATCAGCGGCAGCGACAGCCTGAAGAAGCGACGAATCGGCCCTGCGCCGTCAATCGCGGCGGCTTCCACCAGCGAGCGGGGAATGGACTGCAGCGCGGCAAAGAAGAACAGGAAGTTATAGCTGATCTGCTTCCACACCGAGGCGAACACCACCAGGAACATGGCCTGACCGCTGTTCTGGGCGTGGTTCCAGTCGTAGCCGAACTCTGCCAGGAAGTGGGTAATCAGCCCGCGACCGGGGTTAAACAGGAAAATCCACAGCACGGCGGCGACGGCGGGCGCCACGGCGTAAGGCAGCAGCATCAGGGTCTGATACAGGCGGCTGCCGCGCACCACGTAATCGACCAGCGCGGCGAAAAATAGCGAGGCAACAAGGCCGCTGACGGTGACCAGCGCGCTGAATTTCATCGTCGTCCAGAAGGAGTCCAGGTAGTAGCTGTCATGGAACAGCGCGGTAAAGTTGTCCAGCCCGACAAACTGGCTGGAAAGCCCAAACGGATCGACGCTTTGTACCGAGTACCACAGCGCTTCGCCCGCAGGCCAGATAAAGAAGATAACGGTGATGACCAGCTGAGGCGCGACCAGCAGGTACGGCAGCCAGCGGGAACGGAACACCGGACGGGATGATGACATAGGTTAGCTCTGTAGGTATTCACCCCTCACCCTAGCCCTCTCCCCAGAAGGGAGAGGGGACTGCACGGAGCCGTCTTTTCTCCCTCGCCCCTTTGGGGAGAGGGCCGGGGTGAGGGGCAGGTTTGAATTACGATTTCGTCGACTGCTCAAAGCGGCGCAGCAGCTGATTCCCGCGCTCTACCGCGGAATCCAGCGCCTGCTGTGGCGTTTTCTTCCCGGTCCAGACGCTTTCCAGCTCTTCATCCACAATGGTGCGGATCTGCGGCATGTTGCCCAGGCGCAGGCCTTTGGTGAACGGCAACGGCGGCTTGTTCAGCATCTGACGCGTCGCGATGTCCGCCCCTGGGTTCTTGCTGTAGAAGCCCTGCTCGCGGGTCAGGTCGTACGCGGCTTTGGTGATCGGCAGGTAGCCGGTCTTCTGGTGCCATTCGGCGGCGTTTTCCGGCTTCGCCAGGAAGTCGAGGAACTCGGCTACGCCTTTATAGGTGCCCTTGTCTTTACCCTGCATCACCCACAGGCTCGCCCCGCCGATGATGGCGTTCTGCGGCGCGCCCTTCACGTCAGCGTCGTACGGCATCATGCCCACGCCGTAGTTGAATTTGGCGTAGTGGCGGATATCCGCCAGGGAGCCGGACGAGGCGGTGGTAATGGCACAGTCGCCGTTGTAGAACTTCTCGGTGGATTCGTCTTTACGCCCGAAGTAGCTGAAGTCGCCCTTCTTGTTCAGATCGGCAAGCAGCGCAATGTGCTTCACCTGCTCCGGCTTGTTGAACTCCAGTACCGCATCGGTGCCGTCGAAGCCGTTGTTTTTGGTCGCAACCGGCAGGCCGTGCCAGGCGCTGAAGTTTTCAATCTGGATCCAGCCCTGCCAGCCGCTAGCGTAGCCGCACTTCATTCCCGCCGCTTTCAGCTTCGCGGTGTATTCGGCCAGGTCCTGCCAGGTTTTTGGCGGCTGCTCCGGGTCTAAACCGGCTTTTTTGAAGGCGTCTTTGTTGTAGTACAGCACCGGCGTAGAGCTGTTAAACGGCTGGGACAGCAGATGGCCGGTTTTGGAATCGGTGTAGTAACCCGCTACGGTCGGTACAAACTGGGATTCATCGAAGTTGATACCCGCTTCTTTGAATACTTCATAGACCGGCTTGATGGCTTTGGAGGCCATCATGGTGGCAGTGCCCACTTCATAAACCTGTAACAGTGCAGGCGCGTTGCCGGTACGGAAGGCGGCGATGCCCGCGCTCAGGCTCTGCTCGTAGTTGCCTTTGTAAACCGGCACAATTTTGTAATCCGGGTGGGTGTCGTTGAAACGCTGCGCCAGGGAGTCAACTTCTTTACCCAACTCCCCTTCCATGGAATGCCAGAACGGAATGGTCGTCACAGCCATTGCGTTCGTCGCAAAAGCCAGACCCAGTGCCAGACCCAAAGCTGTGTGTCGTAACGATGTCATTGTCATCTCTCTTATTGTGCCGGATGCGCGATATCACGCGTTTTATGCTCGCGAGGTAACATGACATGCTCGAATGACAGAAAAATAACTGTTTGTTTACAGATAAGTGACAGTAAAGGGTCAGGGGGATGATGGTTGTGTGAAGGGGGTTGGGG